>CALFHN010000001.1 GCA_937876355.1 uncultured Bacteroidota bacterium
ATCGACCGTGGCACAAGCGGCCATTTGAGTTTTGAAATTATAGAACACATTGCAGCGGGCGTGGTGCCCACGAAGCCACTCACTTCGGGCACATGTGCTAGAATTATGACTGGAGCACCCATCCCCGCGGGTGCTGATTCTGTTATTCCTCGCGAGCGAGCGGAAGAAGTTGGTGGCCGGGTTCGGTTTTCGGGAGTCGCCGAGCAGGGAAAACACATTCGTCCGGTGGGCGAAGATATCGGAATGGGGAGCACGGTTTTTTCGGCGGGGACCCTGATTACGCCACCCGTGATTGGCATGCTCGCAACGCTCGGTATTCACACGCCTGATGTCGTGAGGCGACCTGTTGTGGCCATCGTTTCATCTGGAGATGAAATAGTTGCTCCAGACAAAACACCGGGACCTGGACAGATTAGAAACTCAAACGGCCCGGGCTTGCGAGCACAGGTCCTTCAAGCGGGTGGAATTTGCTCAGCTTTTGAGCACTGCCCAGACGACCCTGGTGCCATTAGGCGTGTGATCGAGAGTGTCCGGGGAGCGGACCTGGTCTTGTTCTCTGGCGGGGTCTCGGTTGGAGACCATGATTACGTTAAGGACGTCCTCGGCGAAATGGGGATGGAGATGCTGTTTTGGAAAGTAAAACAGCGCCCGGGAAAACCGCTTGTATTTGGAAAACTTGGACACACATTAGTGTTGGGCTTGCCGGGCAATCCAGTTAGCTCAGCGATGTGTTTTTCCATGTACGCACAGCCGTTAATTAGGCGATTTCTTGGGCAAAACCCCACTCCAGAACCGCTAAAAGCCTTTTTAACTGACGATATTAAAAAGGTCGAAGAACTCCACTATTTTTCTCGGGGATTTGCATTCCAGGATAACGAAGGCACATTAAAAGTCTCCCTTAAAGGGCCGCAGGGGTCCAATTTATACAGCTCAGTGGTAAAGGCAAACTGCATTTTGCATTTGCCAGCCGGGAAAGCGTCTTTAGCGCGGGGTTCGGCTGTATTTATTGACCGGTTTCCCTGGAGCGATCTGTATCTTGCTTAAATACGGGTTCAAAATCCTTTAATGGCAAGCCTGATTTTTGATTTTTTAAATTGCCACGCGTGAGTTCAAGCTCGTAAGCAACTCTGTCCGAACGATAAAATCGTTGTTGATAAAAAAGCTGCCGATTCGCTTCCGTATAAGAGGTTCTCTCGATCAGCATTAAGGCTCGACCCCAGGGCACATCTAGGTGTTGTGCAACATCATTTGGCGCGTTTACCGCTTCAATTCTGAACCGACCCCGGCAGATACAAATATCATAATAGGTTTCCAAAATGTGGTAAATAGAGCTTGATCGCAGGTCGTGTTTTTCGATGAGGTGTGCATAAAATGGAGGGAGCCAGGTTCTGTCAAAGGCCATTGGTTGTCCATCGCCCTTTCGAAGTCGGTCAATTCGGTACACGGCAGATCCTTCCGCCACCCCCAGTGCCTCAGTAACTCGAACACTTGCGACTTCAAGGGCTTGATGTAGAACAAGAGACTCTGGGGTAATCCCAGCGGCCTCCATGTCCTCAACAAAATCCGTAAGACGAACAAGGCCCTGATGAAGCCGGTTGTCCTTGACAAACGAGCCAAGCCCCTGTTTCCTATAGATTAACCCATCCCCCTCAAGCGTTTGAAGTGCGCGCCTTACTGTAATACGGCTCACGCCAAAACGGTTGCCAAGCTGGTTTTCAGAAG
This sequence comes from uncultured Bacteroidota bacterium, assembly GCA_937876355.1. Taxonomy (GTDB): domain Bacteria; phylum Bacteroidota; class Rhodothermia; order Rhodothermales; family UBA10348; genus UBA10348. The sequence goes on from CALFHN010000001.1 coordinate 1,723, forward strand.
GTAGCTGGTCGTCTTCTACCAGAGCTCCTGTTTCAATTCGCTCTTTTAGCCAATCGCTAACCTGTTCATGTCGAGGGCGCGCAGAGGTCATTTCGGTTTCGGGTTAGTTATAAAATCCCCAAAGAATCAAAGCAGGGTAATTTGTGGGCGGTTTCCATACGTGTTATTACAAGTGCAAGGATTTTGTTTCCGGTGTCATTAAAACCACGACATCAATCAGGGGGCGTCATGCTAAGGGCAGCGTCACAATGAACCGGGTGCCGTGGGGAGCTGTAGATTCTACGCGGATATCGCCCTCCGTGGCGCTGGCAGCCATTGTGCCGGAAGCCGTCGTAATATGGCCCAATCGGCCCGCGAGCCCCTCTGGAGTTATGGCCATACCCATGGCCGAGGACATTTGAAGCACCTCCGTGTTCATGGAGATCATAGCGAGCGGATTTCCCAGATCGTGAACGATCATGTGAGTGAGTGCATCGCGGCTTTTTTTCGCGATGCTCGACTTTAGGCGCGCCTCTAGAATCGCGGGATTGAAGGGCTTTCCGGGAAAACCCGTTGCCCCTAGCGCGACGGCCATAACCCGAGGATCGCGTACAAAATTGTTTTGTCCGAGCACCGACCCTGTTTTACTGGCGACACAGTTTTTTACCTCCTAAGCATGGGGCTGCAAGGGACGCCAATGAATTATTTTTGACTAAAAGGCGCTCAAAAAGGCCCGAAAGGCCGAATTGAAGAACTGTCTCTGAAATCTAAAATTCTTAGGAATGCCTATTGCGATGCCTCATTCATCAATCACAAGCACGTTGAAACATGAGAGGCACCAACATGCATTTGTACAAAACGCTTTATACCATAACCGAACGGCCCGAGAAGGTCGAAATGTCAAGTTTTGTTTCCGATTTGCAGGATCTTGGCCTTCGGGATGCGTTCTGTTCAACCGAGGCCCTACGGGCGACCCAGTGTCCTGTATATTATCTGTCTGCCCCAGAAATCTTTAATCCTAATAGCGGAAAAAAAGAGCAGGTAAAGAACCCGAAAAGGCTCATGGAGGCTTTTTGAAGCACTTGGCATCAGGGAGCGAGGAGCTCCAATTAAAAAGGGGACGAATGTGAGAGGCGGCGGCTCGTCAACAGGTCCACACAACAGATCTAAAGTTGTAATACGAAGAAATCTTGCTTTTTTGCTTTATTTAATGCGTGTAAATGGTTTTGACAAAACCGTATTGCCGATCTCTACACGAATGAAATAAATGCCAGAAGGTAGCCTGCTCGTTTCAAAGATCGATTCTTGCCTGCCAGCACTCACCGCACCATCAAAAACAGACGATACTAGGCGTCCCTGAACGTCCAAAATTTGAATCCGAGCCGTGCCAGGCTGTGAGGCATTCCACGTGAGGGTGGCTTTAGATTGGACGGGATTGGGATAAATAGAGTCCAGAGTTGTTACTAGAGGTACTTCGAAGGAAGCAACGTTGGTGATGACTTCTTGTACGGAAGGCACTGAGCTCACTGGAACACTCCACACCCCGCGCCCGTGGGTGGCAACCACTATTACGCCGTCGAGCAGACGTATTTGCCATACAGAAACGGCAGGCAGGCCGTTATCGGCGATAGTCCAGGTAGAACCATCATTTAACGATTCGATTATTCCAATTTCGGTTGCCGCCCAAAGACGGGTGGAATTAGGGAAGTCTAAAAGGTCGAATACAGCCACATCAGGAAATCCGTTTTGGCTGACTAGGCCGTCGGGACCAGGATCGAACCCAGATAAATCCTGCCAGTTTTCTCCCATATCGGTGCTTCGGATAATTTTGGCTCGATTTGAAGCCGAAAACAGCACATACACTGTTTCTGCACTCTCGAAACTGGTAGCCATTCCGGATATTCGACCGGGAGAGATAGAAGGAGTTGAAACGGGGGTAAACGTTAGTCCCTTATTGATGGAAAGCTGTAGTTTCCCATCATTGTCGCCACCAGGCCCGCCAGGATTGGCGTCCATTTCCGCCCCTGCCCAAACAATATTGGGCTGTTTTAAGGAAACCTTAATTTTCGCACGGGGGCTACTTTCAGGAAAACCCCACGACTCAATCGGAATGGGTGTCAACGTCCAGGAGGCTGCAAAATTGGTGGACCGCCACACTCCGGAGCGTCCAACGGTATAGATGATTTCGGAATCAGTAGGATCTTGTTCCAGAACCGTTAAGAACTGTGCACCAGCTGCTTCAGAACCCGAATCCGAGAGCCCTGAAATACCTGACGTAAAACCTCCCCCGCCATTGAGAGATCGTGAAATAAAATTCCATTGCGACGATACAAGGAGTTTTTGATCATTTTGTTTATGCCAGACGGCTTCAAACCCATCGCCTCCACCGGCACTATTCCAAAATTGAGAAGCGCTTGGATCTACAAAAGACCGCCACGAGCCATTGTCTTGGGTGCCTCCTATAAAAGCATTTGATTCGGCCTTTTTATCAATTCCGTAGTATTGTGAGGTATTGTAACCCCGATCTCGGTCTATCCAGTTGGATCCGTCGTCTCCGGAATACGCGATGCCCCCATCATTTCCAAGAACCAATTGAAAATTGCTCGCAGTGGTCGGGGTGGCGACCATGACGTGTTGATCGGAATGAATTCCGCCTCCGATTGTTGAAACACTTCCAGAGGGAACGGATTGGTCGACCCAGAAAAATCGAAGGGTTGAATTAGGCAGTGACGCAGGATTCCATGTCGCACCTGCCGCTAGAGTTGGCCAGAAAAAATAGGCCAAATCTGTAACAATTCCTCCATTTTGAGCAATAGAGGCATTTGGCGACGCGGAGTTGTACGGAGTTGCATGTATCATTACATATTCCCGGCCGATGTTACCGGTACTATTTTCGATCAACTCAAAGACTCCGTCATCATTCCTGTCTCGAAAGGAAACCATCAATTGACGGTTGTTTTGGGTATCCCAAACTTCAAAGGGCACGGCCACATAATCCCTATACGGATAGTCGGAAAGGGCTACGCCTGCTTGGTCTGGCGGCACAAAACGGTGGGCCATTTGCGACCTTCCGGGCCCAAAACGGACTTCGACAGGCACCATCTTTTCAGGAGTAATTGTGGATTCGGATTCGTCGGTGCCTAGGCGCAGCCCTCCGCCAAGTTGGCCGCCGCCAAAATTTACGAAGGACATAAACTGTCCCGTGCCATTCTGACTCGCCATAAAAGTGCTTTGCATCGCCGAATCTGTAATCGTGGCTTTGTAAAGAGCAATCCCTCCCAAAAAAACGATATCCTGATTAAACGGGTGAGCTTTAACCATCAGATCATACCAGCCCTGCGTGCCCGCGATATCTACGGCAGCACCTGTTGTCGTGACCAAGAATGGAACCCAGGTGGCTGCAGCATTGTCTGAAAAATAGATGGGCTCCGGGCCATCAGTATTTTCAACTAAAGCAATTAAGCGATTTGGATTTACTGGAGAGATGTCGAGTTCGATGCGTACATCTTCTGTTGCCTCAGTCAGTCCCTGATTCATCAGGCTCCAATTCGATCCCGAATCAACAGACTTCCAAATTCCGCTTCTTTTTTCCACTGCATATTGAACGGAAAAATCGCCTGGTTTGTGCACTATTTGATAAAAGCCTCGTGACGTGGCTGCTGCTTTGACCTTGTTCCAAATTGCCCCGCCGTCAAGGGAGCGAAAAAGACCTGAGTTTGTTGCGGCCATCACGATAGTATCGTCAAGGGGCGAGACGATAATGCGATTCACAAACAAGAAGTCGTAGGAAGCTAGCGTCGACGACAGCGTCGCCCAGGTTAGGCCCCCATCAGTTGATTTAAACATGCCGTCCCCAATGGCTGCATCGCCGTTCGGATACCCTTCCCCAGTGCCTGCGTACATCACACTTGGGCGAGAGGGAGCCTGCGCTAATGCTCCAATCGAAAGCCGTGGCAAATGATCGGTCATTGAAATCCAGCTGATGCCCTTATTCGTTGTGCGCCAAATTCCCCCAGCCACAGACCCCGCAATCCAAGTAGCATGGGCTGGGTCGGCAAGGTCAACGATAATCGCCCTGGTTCGTCCGCCAACATTGGCTGGACCACGCTCAACCCACGGCAAAATAAGACGTCCCCCCCCTTTCGCAGCCGCTATAAGATTTTCGAATGCACCCATCCGGTAACCCGGCTTGTACGTAGGTGCCAGCTCTCCTTCAACCGTTCGGATACTCTGGAAGTAG
>CALFHN010000002.1 GCA_937876355.1 uncultured Bacteroidota bacterium
TTCGCACTTTGCATTTCATCCTTCATGGGTCTGTTTAATTTTTCCACTGATGTCGCAATTGACCTAGGCACGGCCAATACTTTGATTTATATCAAGGGGCGCGGCATTGTGCTTAACGAACCTTCAATTGTTGCTCTAAATCGGTCAACAAGAAAGGTAATTGCGGTTGGACATGAAGCCCAACAAATGCATGAACGTACTCACCGGGAGATAGAGACCATTCGCCCGTTGAAAGATGGAGTAATAGCAGATTTTGAAGTAGCAGAACAACTCATTCGCCAGTTAATACGCAAAGTTCAAACCAATTGGCTTTCTGCTATCCGGCGAATGGTCGTTTGTGTGCCTAGCGGAATTACGGAAGTCGAAAAGAGGGCGGTTAGGGATTCGGCGGAGCACGCTGGAGCCAGACAGGTATATTTGATTGACGAACCGATGGCGGCTGCGATCGGCATAGGCTTGAACGTTGCTGAGCCGGTTGGCAACATGATTGTAGATATCGGCGGTGGCACGACCGAAATCGCCGTGATTGCACTTTCGGGAATCGTGATCGATGAATCGATTCGGGTCGGAGGAGATGAAATGGACAATGCGATAGTTCAGTATTTCAGACGTAATCATAACCTGTTGATTGGGCACAGAACGGCTGAACGCATTAAGAAAGAAGTCGGGAGTGCGCTAGAATTAGATCCTGAACTCGAGCTTTCTGTAAAAGGACGTGACTTGGTTAGCGGGATTCCAAAGATCAGAACTATTTCTTCCGAAGATGTACGCGAAGCGCTCAGAGAACCTGTTGGTCAAATTGCCGCAGCTGTCATTCGTTGCCTAGAGCGTACCCCACCTGAATTGGGTTCGGATATCTTAGAACGTGGCATCATGCTTACCGGAGGCGGTGCCATGCTAAAGGGATTAGATTCTATGATTCGGGGCCGCGTAGACCTGCCGGTTTATGTCGCCGAAGACCCACTTACTGCTGTGGTTCGTGGAACAGGATCCGTTTTGGAAGACATTGATGGCTATGAAAAGGTGTTGAGCTAGTACCCTCGGCCAGACATCGAACGTTTATCCTTTCCACAGCTTATCCACTTTGCGATAATTTCATCTTTTTAGTCCAATTTTAGTCTTTGGCTACAAACGAACGAAATCAATTTCTCCCAAGTCATTACAGACCTTTAGGCGAAATTCATTAACTAGAAAACATCCCTCCAGACTACTGTTGGGCTATTTTTGATGTTGTCCACACGCTGCTAACAACTGGCCCCTTCTAAATCAAGCGCTTCTATCGTAGAGAAAACAGCTAGTTATATGATCGTTGACCATCCCAACAGCTTGCATATACGCGTAGACAATGGTGGGTCCAACAAATTTGAATCCCCGTCGCTTTAAATCCTTGCTGAGTCTAATAGAGTCAGGGGTTTGAGCCAGAATTTCGGAAGTGGTCCTAGGTGAATTCGTGCGTGGTTTGCCATCAACAAAGGCCCAGAGATATTCAGAAAACGTCCCAAATTCTTGCTGCACCTTCAAAAATGCGTGAGCGTTTGTGACGGCCGATGCAATTTTCAATCGGTTGCGGACAATTCTAGAGTCCTGTTGTAGTCTCTCACAGTCTTCGGCTGTCATCCGAGCAACTTTTTCAGGAATGAATTGGTGAAAGACGCTCCGATATCCTTCCCGCTTATGCAAAATGGTGGACCAACTAAGACCAGCTTGTGCTCCTTCCAAGATCAACATTTCGAACAGTTTTTGGTCGTCATATTCCGGTACGCCCCACTCTTCATCGTGATAGGTCACATATAAAGGGTCGGATCCACACCAAGAACACCGAGGCACATGGTTAGACATAGATGTTTTTTAGATATTTAGGCGAACAAGGTTTAGTTGACTAACGTCGAGCGACCATAAATTAGAATAATCTAACTGTACTCCGCCCAACCATCGCTCTTGAACCGTTTTCCCCTTCCATTCGAACCCATTTGAAAGCAGAAGGCGCCCATGATCGGTGATGCCAACCACACCATCTTCCGGTTGGACTAGAGGTACTTCAGATGGCTTTGGGTGTCCTGATTCGGGTTCTGGCGTGCTTTTGGAACGATAAATGAGTGGCTTCGAGGCATTCGCCATGCGCTCGAGAACTAATTCAAATGAGGAATCACCCATAAATTTGGCCTCCTCTTGACTGGACACTGTTCGAAACAAACGTCCAAAAGACTCCGCGGTATTTAGGCCGACTAGATGACTTAATATTCTACGTTCAGTCACATCCAATCCATCTCGTAAAGCAGGGAAAAAGCCCATCCA
>CALFHN010000003.1 GCA_937876355.1 uncultured Bacteroidota bacterium
ACGGTATCTGGGCAGGGGCGCATGGCCGCGCATTGGCTGGAGCGATTGGGTGATGAGAAATATGCTTACGGAATTCGGTTTGCGGTTTCGACTGATGCAGGACAAACGTGGTCGACGCCCGAATGGCTCCACTCAGATAGATCCAGCACTGAACACGGTTTTGCAAGTATTGAGGCAATTCCTGAGGGTTACCTCGCCGTTTGGTTGGACGGAAACGGATATGCAACGGAACGAAAAGAAATGGCTATTTATAGCCGAGTAATTCGTTTTGACGGGCAATTGGAAGAAGAACAAGTTATTGATAGCCGCACGTGCGATTGCTGCCCTACTACCTTGACTAGACTAGAAGATGGCCGACTGGTGACGTTGTACCGGGACCGATCTGGGGATGAGATTCGAGATATTCAAGCGTCTTTTTGGGAGGACGGAACGTGGTCGAAACCCGAAGTCATTCACGAAGATGGATGGAAAATCAATGCTTGTCCCGTTAATGGACCTTCGGTACACGCAGCAGGAAATCAGTTTGTGGCATCGTGGTTTACGGCAGCCAGCGGGGGACCGGCTTTACACGCTTTATTTTCAGACGCATCTGGTTCGTCCTTTGGAAAGTCCACGCGGCTCGACTTGGGCCACCCTGTTGGCCGGGTTTCGGTTCGTATGCGGTCTGAAACAGACGCTGCCGTGCTATGGATAGAGGGAGCGGGTTCTAAAGAGAATGGTCTACTCCTGAAAACGATGACCACGGGCGGCGATGTTTCTGAGGCTATTCAAGTTTCACCTATTTCTGAAGGACGTAGTTCAGGGTATCCACGGCTCGAAACTGACGGCGAATCGCTCGTTGCGATCTGGACGGTAAGTTCGGATCCAGCAACCATTAAAACAGCTCGGATTTCGTGGAAGTAGGTCCGGCCATACCCCAAGATTTGGATCGAATATTATTTCTTTTAGGGCAACTGGATATTTAAAATTAAGGATGGCTTAATTCTTTCTGTTAGAGAATACAATAGTGATATTTTAGTTGCGACTCAATTATATGATTACAAGTTAGTGCCATTGGAAAAAGAATAACTAAACCAATCGGATCCCATATTATATTTAAAGCTAAAAATAATTATTCCTGATCATGACTTATTCCTCCAAATTCAGTGTCCTCAAAACCATCGGAGAGACTCCACTCATTAAATTAAGTAAGATTGTGCCAAAAGATGCCGCTGAGGTCTGGCTCAAACTTGAAAGTTTTAATCCTACGGGTTCATACAAAGATCGCATGGCTATTCAGGTCATCGATGAGGGTTTAAGGAGAGGACTCATCGCGCCAAGGGATACCCTGGTTGAATATACTGGGGGAAGTACAGGAACCTCATTGGCTTTTGTCGCTGCAGCTTATGGTATGAAATTCATCGCCATTTCCTCAGATGCTTTTGCCCCAAGTAAAATCAAAACCATGATTAAATTTGGTGCCCAAGTCATCATTGAACCGAGCCATAACCAAGGCATCACCCCTGAGTTGATCCAGCGTATGAAAATACGGGCCATGGACATCGCAAACAAAGCCCATCATCATTATGTAGACCAATTCGGGTCCTTGGAAGTCTTAAATGGCTATATTCCCATGGGCATGGAAATGGCCAAAGAAATGAATGGTAAAATTGATGTTTTTTGTGCCTCTGTTGGAACGGGAGGTGCCTTAATGGGTGCTACAAAAGGTTTAAATATCTCTGGCGTTCATCCTAAAATTATTGCACTGGAACCTCTTCAGTCCCCACTGATTAGCACAGGAAAAGGGGGTGCCCATAAAGTGGATGGTATCGGTATTGGTTTTTATCCTCCTTTTTTAGATCGAACAAAAAT
>CALFHN010000004.1 GCA_937876355.1 uncultured Bacteroidota bacterium
CATTACGGCGCCAAAGTGATCAAGGTGTGTGTGGATTGTCAGGCATATCCATATACCGCCGATCAATTAAAACTTTTCGTGTCGGAAGCCGCCAATGCCGGCCAAAAAGTGTCGGGTCACGTTCAGACTCGAGAAGGCGCTCTTCGGGCCATTGAAGCGGGTCTTTGGTCGATAGATCACGATGGAGCTTTGGACGAAGAACTCCATGCCATGATGGTCAAAAAAGGCATTTGGCGGGTTGGAACGGAGACCCCAAAAACCGACTTTATGCGTCCAATGAGAGATGCTTCGTGGGAAAAACGAGTTAGAATGCTCAAAGATGCCTACACCCAAGGTGTCAAATTGGCCTTTTCAACGGATGCGGATTATTACATCCCTGGATTTAATCGAGGCGAACTCACTATCGAGTTTTTGAGGACCTGGATAGCTGCAGAAATTCCAAATGCGGCCATTTTAAAGGTGTTAACCACCAATGGGTATGAAATCAGTGAACTGCAAGACCAGCGGGGACCAATCAAAGTGGGATTTGCTGCCGACATTATTGCAACCGCCGATAATCCGCTAGAGGATATTAATGCCCTTCGTAATGTGCAATTTGTGATGAAAGACGGCCAGGTCTTTAAAAAAGACGGCATCGTGAACAGCTTAGACTTCTTCCATAATGGACCAGTCTACGGGTGGAGAAAACGATAGCCTCAGCCAAAAATATTTTCTGAAATGAGCGATTTGAAAAGTCATAATCAGCGAAATCCAGTTGTTATGTAATCACTGAAACGGCGAAGAATTTGATCATTAAAACTTCCTCAAGAACACTCGAGGAATGACCGCGCTTGGATTGGACTGGATGAACTCTAACGCAGATGTATATCATTGTGTAAGCTGTGGATACTCCCAGCGAAGCAGCCATTGAGGAGGCCATCGGAGAAGTCGAATTGGCGCTGGATTTACTGTTCGAAGTAGCTGACCACCGTGAAATAGATATAATTATAAAGGCGACATCTCATGCCGCAAGAGGGCGGATCTTGCTTGAAAAAGTGCTCTCAAGCCGATGATAGATTATGTATCTATCTAGTCCAGTTTTCATAACTGTTACGATGCCGTGCGCTAGTTCAAACCGCGCGACACGATATCGCTAAACGTTCGAAGTTGGTTTGCAACATCTCCCTGATCTGTACCCGATCTCAGCGCAAGACGCGTGAACACGTGTAGGTCAGAATCGACCATTTCAACATCAATAGTACGCCCGGCGCTCGTCTTTATCCCTTTGTAGATCAATACTGCGCTGACGGGATCGGCCGTTGGGTCCTTGATCGATTTATACACCTTCATGGTTGTCCCGGCAGGTAAGGTTATTCCGTCTTCGAGCTGTTTTCTAACTCGAACTGTCACGTCTAGTAACTCCCGCAGTGTTTCTTGAGGGCGGAAATGATACCAATACCGATCCTCCGCGGTCGTGTTATCTGACACCGCATAGCCGAGGACCGGTCCCACTATGGGCATGATGGATAACATCTTCGATGACGGAATAATTATTGGATCAACCAAAAAAACGTGCCGTGGCGCAATTTTGTTATCAAAATAGCCCGATGCTAACAATTCAATCAGTAGGGCCCCTCCCGTTGACGAACCAACAAAATTGATATTCGCATACCCAGCAGCGAGTAGTCGATCATATTCAGCTTTTATTAATCCTTGCCAGGTTTTCCAGGAAGCCTGTTTGAAATCATCGTACGTCATCCCGTGTCCGCCTAATAGTACCTGCGAAATGAAATAATCAGTTCGACCGGAAGAGAACGCCCTAAACTCATCCCATTCAAACGTGGATGCCGAATATCCATGGATAGCTATGAAAACCGGCTTTGCGGCATCTTGCTCCGTAGGATTTGGGTTCGCAATAGACTGGAGATAGTTTTCGGGGTGCGCAATGGAGGCGTCAAAAACGATGTCACCATCGACAAACTCATCCGAAATGTTTGGTGTACTGTCGCAAGCGGATAACAGTAAAACCAAGAAGAACAGGTAATGCAGTTTTGTCATGGGTTTATTACTCTCCAGGTTGCCGTCATCTGCATAAAAATGGGATAAAGGGTGCCGGGCCCGCTTTCTCCATTGCCAGATGTGAGATTGTACCCAACAGATACCGCAATTTTTAAAGGGATTTTGGACTCGTACCCAATTCCTAATTCAGGCGAAATGATAAGTGCGGAATTAGGTAGAACATCAAATACAGCTTCCTCGTAGTCCGCTCGAAAATAACCTGTATTAAGCTGACCGAAAGGCCTGATTGATTTTGTTTTTCGCCAATACCAGGCTGCCGAGAACAGAATTGTGTCTTGGTTAATGGCGTTGGAATTGAGAGCTGAGCCAAAACGGGACGAGACAAAATGAAATCCCAAAAATAGGCTATCCGTAAAAAACCGCTTGTCTGAATAGAGGACAGAAACACCATTTTCGAAATAGAAACTGGCCGATTTTTGAATTCTCAACCCCACGTCAAGAGTTGATTCTTGCGCAAAACTTTCAGACGTTTGATAAGCCAATAGACAAACTACAAGAACAGCAAAACAACGTTTTAAATGATTCAAGTCATTTGCTCCCAGTAAGGATTAAAATATTCCACTTCATTATAGCGAACCCTCTCATTTCAATGTACAGAAAAGAAGGTAGGGTCATTTCCCTTCTTCGTACGCGGTAAATCTCCCAGCCGCAATGCGTATGCAATCTGCTCCTCTGTAAAACGTCTCCTTTTCATAGGTCCCTCGTGGAGTTGAAAGAGACCTCAATTGTAACGATAATCTAACTATCATTTGTCCGTTTTTTCGAGGTCAGGTCAGTTTGATAGCGTAAGAGCACAGTCTCCAGTCCTCCATTCGGCTTTAACACGTTCTTTGGGAGGAGGTCAAAATCACTGTTGAGTTGGGCTTCCAGACAAGCATAAAAGAGGTTGAACTACCTTTTAAATATCGTTGAACTTGCTTTAGAAATTAGTTGAACGTATTTTGATGCAATGGATTTGACAGCAGACATTCTCGAGGAGCTATTTTCCGCACTTGGAGCACATCTTGAAGTGGCCAGCCTTTCCATATCAATAGTTGTAGTCGGTGGTGCCAGTCTCGCTGCAGGAAAGTTGATCGATCGAACTACTAAGGATGTGGATGTGATTGCCAAAGCTGAGAGGATTGATGGGAATCTAATCCTTTCAAAAGCATCTCCAGTTCCCATTGAATTTACGTCAGCTGTTGAGCGCGTATCTAGAGATTATGGGCTGCCAAAGGATTGGCTCAACACCGTCATCGATAGTCAATGGGAATTTGGATTGCCGCCCGGAATTGAGGAAGATATTACGTGGAAAACCTATAGTACTTTGACGGTAGGCTTCGTTGGGCGAAAAGGACTGATTCCACTAAAACTTTTTGCTTCTGTAGACCAAGGGCCTCGGAGCAAGCATTGGCAAGATTTGATCAATTTGGCTCCGACCGATGTAGAATTGAGCCAAGCTGCAACTTGGGTCAAAACACAGGACGACGGAGCACATTTTAAACAAGACGTAGAGCAAGCTAGTGAACAACTTCGCCGAGCATTGGGAAGAAGCGGGAATTAAAGCGCGTGAAATCGCTCTCCAACTTGTTTGGAATCAATGGTCTAGCCTGGGCTCTATGGCTAGAAGTACGTCATTTAAGAATAAAAACCGCGTAATTGATCCTGAATCTTTAGTATTAACGTCTGTCGCATTGCAGAAAGAAGAACGCCGATTAACGGAAGTTCTAGCCTGGTGGGCTCATGATGGAACTGGATTGCTGAGTGTTCAACGCATGAAAAAAATGGCTTCCAAAACAAGAAGTAACGGCAAGGACTTGTTTTCGGAGTACGCGCAACTTGCGGCGCTTTGCGGTCACCGAAGTTGGAATAACTATGCGGAACATGAGAATCAGCCTGAGCTATTGCACAACCATCAAAAAGACACTCGCCTTGAACTGAGAGGTCCTGAAAATTTACTATTGAGATTGCGGGCCACTTTTGGAGTGGGAGCCAAAGCAGACATAATGTCCTTCTTAGTAAGCACGCCCCAATTTTCTGCCACTGTTCCGGAAATAAGTAAGTATCTAGATTTTTCTAACAAAGCGGTTAGGGATGCGTTGAAAGATATGAATGTTGCTGGATTAGTAAGAGAATCGAGCGGCAGGCCGGCATCCTACTCTACCAACCAGCTTGCTTGGGTAGATCTTATGCGTTCTAAAAGTGACAATAAAACAGATCATCCTGAATGGGCATTGTGGTCCGCCATATTTCCTTTTCTAACCTCCGCAATGGAGATATGTACGGCTGCTGTTTCCTCGAGTTTAAATAGTTTTCTGGTCAATTCGTATGCGAGAGATCTAATTGAGACATATCAGTACGCCTTTGAATTTCATCAGATCGAATTGCCCGACCTTGCAGAATATCCAGGTCGAGAATTTTCTGCTGCATTCTTGCAGTCAATAAATAGTTTGGCCTCGTGGGCAAAGTAACGAATCTGGATCGTCTGGAAGATCGTCTTCTTGCTTAGGTTTTCAGGGATTACTCTCAGCTACGCCTCGAGTGCATCCCTAATTTGGAGGGCAGGCAACAACCAATGAAGCCCCCACTCACTGCGTTCGCTTTGGGCATTTTTGCTTTCACTCTCCAAAAGCAAGCTTTCTCCGATTAAAAGCAAAAAAGCCTCATCCACTACGTGGACAGGGCTTCATTGTTTGATGCGGAGGGGGTGGGATTTTGTCGCGCTTTGCGGTCCAATAGCCTGAAGGAGGCCTGCATAATGAACCCCACTCGTGCTTCGCACGAATTGGATTTTATCGTCCGCCTTTCAAAGCAAGCTTTTCCGGTCGGACAATAAAAAACCCCACTCACGATGTTCGTGGGTGGGGTTAATCTTGCGGAGGGGGTGGGATTCGAACCCACGATACGCGCAAACGTATGCCGGTTTTCAAGACCGGTGCATTCAGCCGGGCTCTGCCACCCCTCCTTGTTTATGGACTTTTGACGTGCAAAAAGATGCTCGAAAGGTCCAAAACCACTCGCTGACGAACCCAAAGCTGGCAGAGATGCAGTGCCCGAGGTAAGAATGACTATCGTCAATAATTCAGCGTAGCCTTCAAATTACGTTTCCTTTTGATTCCGGTCAACGAAGACCGTGTCAAAAAGGTTGGATTTTCACGGAGACTCTCGGCCAAACGTCGCGCTGAATCTATCGCTTCACTGCCCCTCGATCGTGCAGAACTCCTGGAATGCGCGGGGTCCAGTCCGCATCGCTCCTTTTGAGTTGTTCTTCTCGAAGCATTTCATCGGGAGTATTCCACTGTGGTTTTTCCCGTGATTGCGCTTCTTCTGCGCCTATCATGTTCCACGTGGATTCAAATCGACCGTCCGCTTGGCTTTCGTTTAGCCTCCTCTCAATGTCGCTTTCTTCAAAACTTTTCTTTGGCTTAAGGTCTTTCCAATGTTTGATTATTCTCCCCGAAAGCCAGGGCAGTATTACAATGAGCAAGCTGAGAGTGAATAAATTCATACAAGTGGTATCGGATAACTTGCCCACATTGTAAAGTGGCAATGTATTCGCCCAGAAAACCTGGTCGCCGAACCAAGTGCCTGTTAGCGTGGCCTCACAGCCAACGTGTCATTGTGATAACTAAGGAGAGAGCGTAAGTACGGCCCGATGTCGTTCGTTCCAGAAAATCCAGCAACGAGTGCCGCTTCTTCCTGTTCTTCTGCCGAATAAAGATTACTGTTGGCGACAAAGGACGTCAGGGACTCATGAAACCCGATGGTCATGGAGTCCCAATTCGATCCGCCACTCCGAGTAAAAATGACATTTTGTTGGCGGTTGAGGTGGGCGTAGTATCGGTTTTCCATGCGGCGCTGCTCTAGCAGTTCATCTCTTTTGCCGGGGAGGCCCGCGAACATTTCAATGTGGAAAAGGCCCATGTCTTTAAAACGACGGGTCATTTCCTCAATGCCGATTGAACGCGCAAACCAATCTTCAGAGTAGGAAAGATGACTTTCGAGCGTTTTGGAAAGCTGTGTGCCGCTGGCACCGCTCCAAGCGGACGCCCGTCTTGCTGTTCGGTCAGCTCCATTGTAAATGTCCCAATCTGCCATCGGATAGATGACCATAAAGTCCCAATGGTCCCCTTGGGAGTGGCGCATCCAAAAGGGAGCGATGTCTCCCGCTTCTGTTGTTTTTGAAAAGCTTGCTTCAAGGGCATCCATCAACTCATTATAATGCCCCGGTGCTGCGCGCAGAAGGGTCACCTTGTATAAGTAATCGCCCTCCGTTTGGGCTTTAGCTTCGTTCGTAAATCCTGTAAATGATAAAACAAGCAACAACACAAAAAGCGCCGCGCGAAATACAGATCGGTCTTGGGGAAAGCGTTTCATGTAGTCACAAATGCTTCGAAGGCCGTCGCAAACTCGACAACTTTCAGATTAAAAAAATAGTTCAGCCAGTTCATCCGCCAGTGGCTCGACCACTGGATCATTCCGGTTGGTCAGGATGATGATGGTCAATTGATCGTCCGGGTATCGCTGAATGACGTTTCTAAAACCACTCGTGCTGCCGGTGTGACTGTACCTAAGATGTCCATTGTAATCCGCAATTCTCCACCCAAACCCATACGATTCCAAGCCCGGCGTAAATGCCTGTTGGAGCATTTCAAACGAAACCAATGAATCCGTGTACAGTGCTTGGTCCCATTTCATCAGGTCATCAAGAGAAGAATAGATTCCGCCATCCCCTAAAACAGCACTTGTTAAGCTCTGGTCTGCAAATGCAAAACCGTTGCTTTCAACCGAATAACCAAACGCCCGGTTTTCTATGGTTGAAATCCCGTCTACAAAAGCTACCGTTTGGTTCATTCCAAGTGGCTCAAAGATATTCTGCTCCAAAAACTGGGGGAAGGAAGTAGATGTCAGTTCTTCTACGATCATGGCGAGAACGGAATATCCTGAATTGCTGTACGCATAAGCCGACCCAGGAGGGAAAACGGTCGAATCGGTTGCCTGTAAAAGTGCGAGGACATCTTTGTCGTGTACCTGAATGGTGGCCGTGTCAGGGATCAGCGACTCGTAATCAATCAACCCTGAGGTGTGCTGAAGTAAGTTTTGAATGGTGATGTGATCCGCGAACTCCGCGAATGCCGGAAAAACGTCCGAAAGTGAGGTATCCAGAGTCAGTTGATTCCGCTCAATCAACATCATAATGGACATGGCAGTAAACTGCTTGGTAACCGAAGCCAGTCTAAAATTAGTTGACGATTCCACTGGCGTCTTTGCCCCCAAGTCCGCCATTCCAAACAATCCCTCGTAGGCCACTTTCCCTTTTTTGATCACAAGGACGGCAGCGCCGGGGGTGCTTTCACCTTGATAGTCGGTAAATAGTGTGGTAGGGTCCACGGCCGGACCATTTTGGCAACTGGTCAGCAGCAGAACGGAAATTAATAGGGCAATTTGGAGGGAAAAACGATTCAAGGAAAACCTCTTCGAGTTGGTTGCGGAGCCGAGCTCGTTTTTAGGGAAGGATCGAAGCAGAATATACGTCTGCGATTCAAAATCCAAGTTGTTCACTGTATATCGAATCCTCCAAAGCGACTCCTCCGTATACTGAAGAATATCACCAGCACCAATTTGATCTATGGCTCGGTCCAAGTTGCGCCGCCGCATTCCTTTCATTCTGGCCGGCTTTTGGCTGATTGTCCTCACATGGGCGACGTATTCGATGCAAGCGACCGGGTTTGACCTCAACATGCTCGAAAGCAACGAAAGTGTGAGCGTAGTGGAAACCGGCGAGTCTATTCATTTTTCCCCCGCGGGGGACAATTGGCAACGCGTCTTGTCCGCGAGCACCCTGGGCTGGCTGCTAGTTTGCTACTAATTGGTACGTCTCATCCTCGGGAAGACGATATGTCTGACCTACAAATCGATGTGACGAAGATATTCGGTTCGGAAGACGGTTTGGCGAGCGAGGAAGAGGTAAAACAGTTTGCAAAAAATCTGCCACCGGATACCCATTTCGTCCGAATCGCAGGGGCAAATCATTCGCAGTTTGGATGGCATGGCTGGCAATTTATGGCGGGGACGGCCACGATTAGCCGGCAGGCTCAACACGACCAAACGGTTGTCGCTGTA
>CALFHN010000005.1 GCA_937876355.1 uncultured Bacteroidota bacterium
TTATGTATATCGAATTACATTTTGCCATAACCGAATTGTTCGTAGGTTAGCGTTCTTCCGCCATTCTCTGATTTTTTATTCGATCGTCTTCACATAATGCATCAAATTGCCTCCGTGTTGGGCGTCTGCGCCTCGCTAGTGTCTCTCCCTGTCCTAGGTCAGACGTTTTCAGCAAACTCCCAAATCTTTAACCCGCCTATTGCAGCGGCTTCCGAGATTACCGCCCTGTCTCTGGCCGATTACAACGGCGATGGACGTTTAGATTTTTATTATCCCGGCGCCTTATATAAACAAGAGGCTAACGGATCCTTCACAGAAGTGTTAGCCGCCTCCGGAATCGACTTCGAGGGAGATGCACCTAGAGGAGCCATATTCGGCGACGCCAATCTAGATGGACTCTTGGACCTGTTCATTTTAGATAGCGCTCCTGGAAGCCGGATCTTTCTAAATAGAACTGGAGGAAACTTTGATTTAGGCAATTTTACAACGGGAATTCAATTGGTACTCCCGCCCGTTGGAGGCTTTTGGCGAGACCTCAATTCGGACGGTTGGTTGGATTTTGTTTCCGCATATACGGTCGGCACTAATTCAGTGTTGACTGGGTTTGCTAACGGTCAATATTCGGAACAAGCCAGCTTTTTCAATTTTCGGACAGGTAATAGAACGTGTTCTCTTGCCCCTGCAGATTACGACCGAGATGGGGACGTGGACGTTTTTGCCGCGGCGTGTACCGCACCAAACGAATTACTCAATCAAACCCGCGGATTTTCTCGTCCACGTTTCACTGACAGAGCTGCTACTGCTAGAGTTGCAAACACCCAGAGCAGCAAGGAAGCAGCTTGGTTTGACTACGACAACGACGGATGGATGGATTTGATCGTAGACAACGTCAACGATGGAGATTTCAGCACCGCATTCAATCTGTTGTACCACAATGAGCAGGATGGTCGATTTGTCGAGGTGGCCGAACAAGCGGGTATTCAAGGGGCCAAAGGCCCTGCTGGAAATGGACCGTTGGTAGTCGCCGACTTCGATAACGATGGATGGCAAGATGTATATCTCCCAGCTAATAACATCGGAAAATTGTATCACAATAATCAAAACGGAACCTTTTCAGAAGTTTTTAGCACAACAACAGGACTGTTTTTGGCCCCCAGTGTCGCTGCAGCTGGCGATTTTAATAGTGATGGCTGGATGGATCTGTTTTTGCCAGGCGAAGGGATTTTATTCAATGACGGAGGATCCAACAATTGGCTGACTATTGAAGTCAAAGACGACCTTCAAAATCGATTTGGAGTCGGTGCAACGCTCCGTCTAACAACCTCCGCCGGTATTCAGACTCGGGTTATAGAAGCCGGAAACGGAGGGCTCGGGCACGGAGATCAACTAAAGGCCCACTTCGGACTCGGAACGGACTTAAATTCCTCCTCGTTGGAAATTGAATGGCCTGGCGGATCAAAGGAAGTGTACACTAATCTTGAGGCCAATAGGAATTACGTATTCGTACGCGGCCTCGGACCAAACCAGCCGCCTGCTGCCTTTTCCCAGACCTCACCTGTGGTTGCTGGATATATAGACCCTTTGGCGGAATCGATTCGGTTTGAGTGGGAGCCAAGTGTCGACTCAGACCCTGTTGTATACACGTTGTCCGTTTCTGGTCCAGGCGTTTCCTTGTCCTTTCCCGATATACCTGATCCCTTTTTTGAATTATCTACCGCCTTACTCCCCGTAAACCAGACGTTTCATTGGTCCGTGCGAGCCACCGACAGCCACAGCGTGCGTTACAGCGGTGAGGAACGACTGTTCATATTCGGACAAGCAGGAACTGCCGTATCGACAATCATAGCTCCCATCGAAGTCAATTTTGATTTGCCAAGTTTATCCAATGGAATAGTTCGATTTGCGGACATCGATGGAGACCAAGACCTGGACTTGCTAATTGGTGGGGACGGTCCACTTAGCGAAGTCATGAGCCTTTATGTAACGGACGACAGAGAAATTGCGCTCCCCGATAATGCGGGAAGTTATATTTATAAGTCACTAGTTCGCACGCGAATCATTCTTGAGGCGGTAACATATCCAAAAGCTGCTTTTGGAGACGTAGATGGCGATATAAAGTTAGATCTGATTATTTCTGGGATCTCTTCGATCAGCAAACTTCCACTGACGGCATTGTATCGAAATACTGGAACCGACATGGAGAGATCGCTCGTTGCTGGCATGCCAAACGTTTGGGGCGGAGCGGTTGAGTGGGGCGATATAGATGGTGACGGTGACGACGACCTGCTCGTGGCCGGTGCTCAAAACCTCGAAGCTCCCTATGACCCAGTTACCAGCGTATTCGTTAACAACGGAAATGGAGGTTTTTTATTCGGACAATTTGCTCTACCTGGAATTGTCTTTGGGGATGTAGACTGGAGTGATATGGACGGAGATGGAGATCTCGATATCGCCCTCACTGGAGATTTAGGCGATGGAAATTTATACAGCGGCGTTTTTCGTAACGATGGAGGGCAATTCACTGACATTCACGCAGGATTACCTCCTCTGCTTAATGGCTCGGTTGCCTGGGGCGATTTTGACCAGGATGGAGATAAGGACCTCTTTTTAACGGGTGGCAAAATCGGCCCTGAAGTTTTACACGGTCAGGCCATTTTGTTCGTGAATCAAAATGGAATCTTTGAGAGGCATCCGTTCCCGTTCGACGGCATTTTTTCGGGTGAAGCCGTCTGGGGTGACTACGAAAACGATGGCGACCTGGATCTCTTTATTGCTGGCTCCTCAAAAGTGTTTGGAAATGGGGTTGGGCGGCTATTTCGCAACGAGGATGGTCAATTTGCTGCCGAATTGGACGTCGACGGATTACACAATGCCTCTGTCGCGTTTGGTGATTACAATGGGGACGGCGACACGGATTTGGTCATTCAAGGACGGGACGATAATGGCGTAATTCAGACCCGGTTTTTGATCAATTTGCAGATTCGAGAACTAATTCCCGGCCAGTAGCAAGATCGGCGTATATTGCGATTCTTGACACGTTTAAAAACCCATTGATCGGATTTTTCTTATGATCGCAAGCATGACCGGTTTTGGCCGAGGTGAAGCTCAAAAGCACGGATACGTTGCTACGGTAGAATTACGGTCGGTTAACAGCCGATACTGTGAAATAAGCCCTCGCACCGCAAAGTCTATTTCCGATAAAGAAGGAGACTTACAACGGATCATAAAAGAAGAGTTTTCACGAGGTCGGATTAGTGTTTCCGTTCAAATTGAAGAGCCGGCAGCCCAAACCGCCCCGCTTCGTGTGAACGTGACAGCCGTTAAAAATTATACCGCTTTACTTGAAGAGGTTCGCGCTGCTGCTGGCCTCGAAGATCCTATTCGCCTAGAACAACTGTTGCGCTATCCAGATATTATGGAGTCTGTGGAGAAGCCCGTAGATGAAGAAAATCACGCTTGGAATGCCACGGTTGAAGCCCTTGCCCTGGCTTGTAAAGCTATGCGGGCCATGAGATTACAAGAAGGAGATGCACTTCGAAGAGAGTTGGTAGACCGCCTTGACGGGACAGAGACCAAACTGAGAGAAGTCGAACGATTGGCACCACTTCGCGTGACTTCAACCAAAGAGAGACTCCAACAACGCCTGTCTGAAGTCTTAGAGGATGGCCGCATAGATGCCGACCGATTGGAATTCGAAATGTCGATGCTGGCGGACAAGTTGGACGTTCGTGAGGAATGTGTTCGCCTCGATTCGCACCTTGTTCTATTTCGGGAAGCAATCTCCTCTGGCGAAGCGGTCGGACGCAAGCTAAATTTTTTGGCGCAAGAAATGAATCGGGAAGTCAATACGATTGGCTCCAAATCCAATGACGCCGAGATGTCTCATCTGGTCGTTGGGATGAAGGAAGAACTTGAAAAAATTCGAGAACAGGTAGAGAATGTTGAGTGAGAAGAGGGGTCCATGCATCGTAATTCTTGCCGCGCCGAGCGGATCAGGAAAAACGACCATCGCTTCCAAACTAATGGATGCCGTGCCCTCTGTGTCTTTTTCCGTGTCGGCTACGACACGTCCGGCCCGTTCGCACGAAATAGACGGCGTTCATTATCATTTTATGAGCTTACCTGACTTTGAACGGCACTTGGCCGACGGTCGTTTATTGGAATCTGAAGAGGTATACCCTGGGTGCTGGTATGGCACCTTGTTAAGTGTGGTAGAGAAGTCTCACAAAGAGGCGCCCATCCTTCTCGATATTGACGTGGTTGGCGCCCTTAGGGTTAAAGAGCACTACCGTGAGCGTTGCCTTGCGCTTTTCATTTCCCCTCCATCTGCTGAAGAACTGGAATCCCGGTTGAGAGCGCGGGGAACCGAGTCGGAAAAATCCTTAGCGGAACGTAGCTCAAAGGCGCGATACGAATTAACCTTTGCGGATTCTTTCGACCACGTTGTCGTAAATGACGATCTAGAAACAGCTGTAAAAGCCGTAATTGATCTGGTTTCTGATTTCATAAGGCGCTGCTGATCCAAACTTTGGACTATGCGTAGCAGGTAATACATATTCAGGCCCTTTTCAGCAAGCTATTTCCATGAATCAGTCACCATCCACATCCTTGAGAGCCCGGCGAATTCTCCTTGGAGTTTCCGGAGGAATTGCAGCCTATAAAACGGCGGAATTGATTCGGTTGTTTAAAAAAGCTGGGGCTGAAGTAAAGGTCCTTTTAACTCCAGATGCGACTCGTTTTGTGACCCCTTTGACCATGGGAACGCTCAGCGAAAATGAAGTGTTTATAGAGATCTTCCCTGAAAACGAAAGCGGATCCTGGACCAAACATGTAGCCCTTGGCCTGTGGGCTGATTTGTTCATTGTGGCACCTGCGACTGCGCAAACCGTCTCCAAATTGGTAAATGGAGCGTGTGATTCTATGCTCACAGCCGTGGCCCTCACCGCCCGGTGCCCTTTGCTCGTCTGCCCAGCAATGGATCATGACATGTACATTCACCCTGCCACGGTTCAAAATTTGGCTCAGCTTCGGACCAACGGGCTTCACGTGATGGACGCCGAACACGGAGAACTTGCTAGTGGATTGGTTGGACAGGGCAGACTGCCGGACACAAGTGCTATTTTTGACCAGGCGGCATCGATTTTATTGGCCGCCTCGCGCGCCAAAACGGGGCCCCTTGCAGGAAAAAAGGTGTTAGTCACAGCGGGGCCCACCCGCGAAGCAATCGACCCGGTCCGGTATATCTCGAATCACTCAACCGGAACCATGGGGTATGAAATTGCGCGCTCGGCGGCCCGAAGGGGCGCCGAGGTGGTCCTAGTAAGCGGCCCAACAGCTCTCGAAACCCCAGAGAAGGTGCGTAGAATTGATGTGGTTTCGACAGCTGAAATGCATCAGGTCGTTATGGAGCATGACGATGCAGATATCATAATTATGGTGGCTGCAGTCGCCGATTTTACGGCTGCCTCGGTTTCGAACACCAAAATCAAAAAAGACGGCCAGTCTAAGTCGCTTCAATTGGAGCCAACTATAGATATTTTGGCGTCGCTCGGAGCATCCAAAAAGCCAGATCAACTGTTAATCGGATTCGCCCTTGAAACAGACAATGGCGTTGCAAATGCACAGGGTAAACTGAAACGGAAAAATTTGGATTGGATCGTCTTAAACAATCCAAAAGAAGAGGGCGCGGGCTTTGGGCCTGGTACAAACCGAGTTACGCTTTTATCGATGAGTGGCGCCGTGATAGAATTGCCTAAAATGCCCAAGGACGAAGTCGCCGAAGCCATACTCGAATCGATCGTCTAGCTGATCTCTTAAGTCGTCCTCAAATCTGCAGTTTTGCCGGATAATTGAACTTCATCGTGGATAGCCGGTGGATATTGTGTGCGGAATCTTTGCGGATGCCACCGAGAGAAAGAAGTAACTTAATCCTTTCCTTAATCCGTAAACCTCGACTTGAGCGTGCCAACAGAATTAGATGATATTCGTGCTGCTTTTGAGCACCAAATTGCGCAATATGGACCATTTCTCTATGGATCCGTTCCGCAAGGACCCATGGTGCACGGACCCAACGCGGACACGGGCAACCTAGACCAAAGCAAGGTGGACCAAGGCAACCTAGACCAAGGCAGCGCGGCCCAGGGCAAGGCCACAGCGGCTCCCCAGCCAAGTTCTCAAAACAGATACGACCGAATCGCTGCGCTCGTACCTTCTGATTCTCCGCTAAATGGAATGAATTCGCTGGAAGAGGTTTCAAACTACGTAGCGAACAGTCCTTTAATTGACCTCGATAAAACACGACTCAACCCCGTGTTCGGTATTGGAAACTCCAAAGCAGATCTTTTGGTGCTGGGAGGTGCCCCGAGAGCAGATGATGATAAAAATGGAGAGCCCTTTGTTGGTGCGGCCGGGCAACTACTTACCCAAATTTTAGGTGCCATAGACTTCAAAAGGACCGATGTGTATATCACCCATGTCTTGAAAAGCCGTCCTCCTGGGGATCGCGATCCTCTTCCTGAAGAAGTGAATGCCCACATCCCGATTTTACAAAAACAGATCGCCCTCATTCAACCAAAAATTATTCTGTGCGTCGGGATAATTTCAGGTTCTTTTTTGTTAGGATTTGAGTCTACGATTGAAGATATGAGGGGGACGTTTCACGATTATTATGGCATTCCGGTATTGGTCACGTACCACCCCGAAGAGCTACTACAGAATGCCAGTCGGAAGCGACCAACTTGGGAAGATGTGCAGCTATTGCGCGCCAAATACAACGAATTAACTGCCTGAATTTCATACCCTAATTATGCCTGATTCCTCTCAAGAACCAACATTTCGACCGCCGGTAGCGACGCATTCAGCCACGATTGTACCTGTTTCTCCTGGCGCCTCCTTGCCAGCTGGCCGCATTCCACCGCAAGCTATTGGGATTGAGCAATCTGTTCTGGGCGCAATGATGTTGGAGCGGGACGCTATCCCAAAAACCGTTGAAATTTTGCCAAAAGGGTCGTTTTATACCGACCGCCATAATCTTATTTACGACGCGATACTCAGTCTGTTTGAGCGCTCCAATCCCGTAGATATGATCACACTCGGCGACGAACTCAAGCGCCAGGGCAAATTGGATGAAATTGGTGGAGCCTACTACCTCACAGAGTTGACCACGATGGTTGCTACGGCGGCCAACGTGGAGTATCACGCCCGAATACTCGCAGAAAAATCGCTGTTACGAAATCTGATTGTGACCATGTCGACCATGGTGGGCCGGGCATTCGATCCATCTGCCGATGCTTTTGAGCTCTTGGATGAAGCCGAAGGTGACATTTTCAAGATTTCAGAGTCTCAACTTCGTCGAAGTGCGACCTCTTTGAATGATGTGTTGAAGGAGACGCTGACTAGGCTGGAGTCCATTCACGGTCGTGAGGGTGGAATAACCGGGGTCCCGAGCGGATTTCAACGAGTAGATAAAATGACTGGAGGGTGGCAACCTTCAGATTTGATCATTATCGCAGCGAGGCCTTCCATGGGAAAAACGGCCTTTGCACTTTCCACGGCTAGAAATGCCGCGCTGCATCCTGAAAAACCTACTGGAGTTGCGATTTTTTCGCTTGAAATGAGCGCTGGTCAACTCGCTCAACGACTCTTAACTTCGGAGGCCAAGGTAGACGCCCAGGCCGCCAGAACGGGTCGGATGAGCGACGACGACTGGCCTCGGTTGGCACGAGCTGCCGGCAAACTGTCTGCGGCACCCATCTTTATTGATGACAGCCCTGGTCTTACGATTTTGGAACTCCGGGCAAAGAGCCGGCGCTTGAAGGCTGAACACGACATTGGGCTGATTATTGTCGATTATTTACAACTCATGCACGGCTCCGGCACCAGCAAAAACTCCAATCGAGAGCAGGAAATCGCTCACATTTCTCGATCACTTAAAGGATTGGCCAAAGAACTCAACGTACCGGTCATCGCTTTGTCTCAGCTTAGCCGCGCAGTGGAAACTCGAGGTGGCGACCATCGGCCCCAGCTCTCGGATTTACGTGAATCCGGTTCTATCGAGCAGGATGCCGACGTAGTCGCATTCATTTACCGGGCTGAGGTGTATAAAATTGGAGTTGACGTAAATGGCAATTCCACTGAAGGACTTGCTGAGTTGATAATTGGAAAACAAAGGAACGGGCCTATTGGCGATGTATCGCTCGCATGGGTCAACAAATATGCGAGGTTTGAAAACCTTACAACGTATTACGGCGCAACGGATTATATACCAGAAGGAGATTCTGACGATATGAATGCTCTGCCTCCAGGTCCGAATTCTGATCCTTTCTAATCCGTATCTTGAACCCGAATATTAGCCGCCTTATAAAGTTCTTTACATGATAGACCCGAAGCAATTTTACCGCAAAATGGATCGCATGCTGGCCAGCATCGCGAGTGAGGGTCACGACGGTAAATTTTTACACCGCATCCTGGAGGAGTTGGTCAAATCGTTTGGAGCAGAACTCAATTTTGGCAACGGCCATTTGTACCGCGAGCTTTTTGGCCAATATGAATTGCATCATACCACCGGCAACACGGACCTTTTCCCTGCTCGGCTCTCTACTACTGATCCAGCCGTGCTTCTTGTATTGATGCATGGTGCATTTTTGTTCGAAACCCCATCAGAAATTCCTTCTTGGTTTGATCCACGACCCGAGGATGCAGCTGAATTCGTCGCATTAAAAATTGATGGCCCTCCAGGACACCGTTACCTCTACTTGTTTTCTCTTCGTCCGGGTTGGGTAAGAGACGAATTGGCTTTTTGTCTGAACGGCGTTCGGTTTTCACTCAACTATCGATTGAAATCTGACGCAGTACAGGGCGAATTGGACACTGCTGCCGCGATTCAGAACAGCTTGTTACCCCAAAAAGCGCCGATTTTCCCCGGATTTGACTTTGCTGTTCGATCCAAACCGGCTGAAGCGGTAGGTGGAGACCTTTATGACTTTTTGATGCTAGAAGAGGATATGATAGGCATCGCAATAGGAGATGCGAGTGGCCACGGGCTGCCGGCGGCCTTGTTGGTCCGAGATGTACTCATGGGCATTCGAATGGGGGTTGGTTCGAACCTGAAAATGATGTACACCCTGAAAAAGCTAAATCGGGTTATCCATGAAACTACCTTTTCAACCCGATTTGTTTCTGTGTTTTTTGGTGAGCTTCACGCAAATGGCGGTTTGTTATACTCTAATGCCGGCCACACGTCAGGGTTAATTCTCCACGAGGATTCAATCACTCGTCTAGATCCTACCGGCCCAATTATGGGGCCATTACGCGACATTCCCTTAGAGCGGGGATACGCCAACGTTCCACCTGGAGGCATCTTGGTCCTTCACACAGATGGAATTACTGAACGGACGGAGGCCAATGGCGAATTGTTTGAAGAAGAAGGGTTGATCAGGTGCATCCTTGAGTGCCGCGATATGCCGGCAGCAGCTATTGTTGACCGTGTATTCGACTACGCCATCTCCTTGGATCATCAATCAGACCTCTTGGAAGACGATAGTACACTCTTGGTGATCAAACGAAACGGTTAAGACCGGACTTCGTAAGTAATCAACTCTGTACTGACCCCTCTGCGATACGCTACCCGTTGAACCTATCCGATGGCCCTATTACGCCTCGTTGGAGCGTTTTGCGCGTATTTTAAGGTTTAACATCTCAACAAATACGGAGAAGGCCATTGCAAAGTAGATGTATCCGCGGGGTAGGTGGAAATCAAGCCCCTCGGCAACCAAGGCGACTCCTACCATTAACAAGAAGCTGAGCGCCAGCATCTTTACCGTGGGATGTTTTTCAATAAAGCTCGACACAGCTTCTGCGCTAACCATCATGAATAGAATGGCGGTCACGATCGCCGCGATCATAATTGGGATTTCATCCACCATTCCAACGGCGGTGATCACGGAGTCGAGCGAAAACACAAGGTCTAGAAAAAATATTTGTACCAGTACGCTTCCAAAAGAAACGACCTTTTTACGACTTTGATGTTCTTCGTCGCCTTCTATCTTGTTGTGTATTTCGTGGGTGCTTTTGGCGAGTAAAAACAGCCCTCCGCCAATTAATATTAAGTCTCGACCTGAAACGGCGGCTCCAAGAACAGTAAAAAATGGGGCCGTTAGCCGCATAATCCACGCCAACGACAACAACAATGCTACGCGGCCAACAAGCGCCAATGCAAGACCAAAAAACCGAGCCCTAGGCTGCTGCTCCGCTGGTAGTCGAGAAGACAGGATCGAAATAAAGATGATGTTGTCCACGCCCAGAACAATTTCAAGGGCGGTCAACGTGCCAAATGCGATCCATGCATTAGGATCAGCCAACCAGTCGAACATGTGCGTCGGATTAAATGGGTGTGGCAGAATATAGCACCCAAGACATCATTTATCGAAAAACAAAACCTATCTAAACGGGCCTCGTCGCCAAAAAAACAATCGCGTTGTAATCGCCCTCAAAAACTTGGTCCATAAACTCATGGCATATCCTATAAGTAGCTTTAATACCTATCCCAAACCACTGCCTACGAGGGGCGGCCCACCAAGATGCACTAGTATGGATATCCGAGCGATTTAGAAATATCCTCAATGCTCCATTCTTGGG
>CALFHN010000006.1 GCA_937876355.1 uncultured Bacteroidota bacterium
GCACGGAGCGCATTGTGTGCCGACATCCCGCCAGATGCTACGGACCAGAGCTCCCACTGATATCCCAATCCTTGAAGTTGACCATGACTCCCAACTCCGACTTTCCCGCCTTGCAGCACAATTTTGTTGGCTATTTCGGCATGACGCGAGAAAATATACTCTTCGTCCATGAACCACCCTGCTGGACCAGGACCATTTCCAGGCCCACGTCGCCTGGTTTTTGCATCCACCTCGCTGTGGGGCGTAAATGTCCTTAATTTCGCATCGTCATGAGGGTTTTCGTTGGTGTAGTAATAATTCTCCCCAAACGGTCCCCCATAACTCACGAGAAGTGTCGGTGTGTACGTTTGTTTGGAAAATGCCGTAAGACCAATAATATCTTGAAATAGCGGATAGATTGGGTACGAATGTTCCTGACCAGGATAGCCGTCCTGGAGCATAGTCAAATTGTATTCCAGACTCAATCCCCCTTCAGTCGTAGGCATCAGATTCTGCTCTCGAGCAGCAATCACCAGCCATTGACGCTGCTGGCGGTTTCCCGACATGTACATCTTGAAGGTTTTGGTGTGGTAATACTCGCTATACCGTTTCAAAATTCGGCGGGCATCGTCCAAATCCTTTATTGGGTCCTGTACATAGTCTCCGAATACGCCAGGTCCCGTAGAATATATACGAGGGCCAAGTATCTGACCAGCAGTAACCAAATCGCCGTAGGTCAAAACATCCGTTGATCCCGTTTGAGGGTCCCGAACGGTCGTAACCCCGTATGCCAAATTAGCCTGATACGACCAGGCGTCGGGTTTATGTAAACCAGTGGCTTGTCCAACGTGAGCGTGAGTATCTACAAACCCAGGAATAATGGTTTTTCCTTTTGCATCGATGACTTCAGCACCGGAAGGTATTGACACGGAGGTCGCTGGTCCCACGGCTGTAATGCGGTTGTTGACGACAACCACCCTTCCATTTTCTAGAACTTCATCCCCATTCATCGTAATAATGCGCGCCCCATCAAACACCATAGTGCCCTTGGGTAGATCGCGAGGTTGCTCGACTACGACTCTGTTTTCGGCGGGTTTGTACTCCGGAGTTCCATCGTCCTCGTCGCCATCTTTCTCGTCGTCGTCCTTCTGGTCGCTGGCCGCGTCCTCTGCATCATCGCCTTCATCATCGTCTTCACCATCCTCTCCATCTTTCGCCCCATCTCCCTTGGCTTTCTCTGCGGCCTTTTTAGCCTTTTCCTCTTTTTCTTTTACCTCTTTCTCCTCTTTTCGCACTTTATCAATGAGTTGACGTTCGTTCAAATCATACACAATATGAGCATTCCCGATTGACCAATGAAGGGTCGTGCCGTCCGATCCCCACGCTGGAAATTGACCTCCAATATCAGTAACCCTCCACGACGGAAATGACGCGCTTTCAGGATCCGACACGGATATAGTCTGCGCATTTCCGCCAATATCGGGGAGCGTTACGACATACATTTCTTGGTTGATCTCGGCCAGCGCCAGGTCCCCGACCGGAGCCTTCAATATCGTTCTCGCCGAATGCGGGGCAGTCGCTCCCGAAGCCGTTTTACCGGTTACTTTTAGCAGCGATTTTTGGTCAGTGCCATCCCATTTAAAGGAGACCAGCCCCTCACCACCCGTATTCGCATAAATACGATCTTTATCGGTAGAACTAAAATGAACGTTTCTCCATTTATTTGGAGCAATCACATTGCTCGCCCCTCCGTCGGTCGACACCCAGATCAAATCGGTTGCCGAACTTCCAGAACCTTGTCTAAAATTGATGGCAGGCGCGGTTGTCGCTACAATTCGGTCCATGTGTGGCGACCAAACTGGGTGTTGATAGACCCCCTCCGCTTGAGTTAGTTTAATCGGAGATCCATTTCCCGTTGCTTGCGCTTTATAAAGTGATCCAGTGTCTCCATTCCAAGTAGCATATACAATCCACTTCCCATCCGGCGACCACGATGGATGAGCTTCAACTTGAGAATCCTTGCTCAGACGTTTTGGAACGCCATCAGGGTAGTCCATCACATACAGCCTATCCATAGCCGTAAATGCTAATTTTTTACCATCTGGAGATGGTGTGCTGTCACGTATTTCCGTAACGGTAAACGTGGCAGAGTCTTCAATCGGATAGGTAAATGCCAATTCCGGACCTATCGGCATTTTTACATCCGCAGTGAATGGGATTTGACGCTGAGTCGATCCATCAACTGGAATACGCCAGAAATGGCCTCCATTAAAAACAACCAAGTCCTTGCTGTCCGGTGTAAACGACATTCCCGGCATCACATCCCGTGGCGGTCGTCCTTCTTGATTGTCGCGTTGAACCGGATAGGCGAGCCACTTTTCTTCATTCGTATTCAAATCCCTGAGAATGAGTCCAGTTTGCGCTTCGAATCTGGTAGCATACACTAACCAATTGCCATCTGGCGATAGCGTTGGACGCATACCCGATCCATATCTAGATGAGCGAGAAAAAGTTTGTCCTGTTTCACGGTCATATACCAGAAGTTGCATCTGGGGGAATTCAGCATTGTACGTCCACTGTCCTTGACGAATGGAGTGCCAAATGTAACGTCCATCTGAGCTAAAAGTCGGGCCAGTAACATGATTCGCACCGGTGCCAATTATGGACGCACCAGAACCTCCATCTACGTGAGCAATCCACATTGTTGAAGGCCCGAACCGGCCGCTTCCCTTGGTATAAACGTAGTATTTTCCGTCAGGCGCGTACTCGGGAGATTCATAATGATTGGAATTTCCTTTCGTGATTTGAGTCGTCTTACCTCCAT
>CALFHN010000007.1 GCA_937876355.1 uncultured Bacteroidota bacterium
TTCCCTTTCGACGGCAACCTCACCTCTTCTGGAGGAGCACGAATCAATGTTGAAGCGGGAAAACCAACTTTTGAAAAAGGCCTTTCGGGCGAGGCCATCTCGATTTCAGGAGATAGCACACCGTTTCTGACGTTGCCTATTGATGCACCAACCTTAAATCCTGAAAGTGACTTTTCGGTCACTTTTTGGGTGTGGACAGACGCAAATGACGATCAGCGCTTCCCGCTACTATCCCAAAAAGAGTTTGAGGACAACAGCTTGACCTCTCAGAAGAAGGCTGGTTGGGTGTTCTATGTCTCACATGGCACTTGGGCGTGGAATATCGGGTCGGGTTCTAGGCGATTAACATATGAGCGAGACAATGGAGCGAAGATGGCACTCAACGACGGCCAGTGGCATCAACTGGGCATGACCTACAGTGCACTGCGTGCAGAAATTAGGCTTTATTACGATGGGACCAATTGGGTAACCTACCATGTCTCCGACGGCGTAGGATTCGATTTCACTAGCGAAAGTCCCATTCAGGTCGGATGGCAAGACGCGAATCAGGAAACGCAGCCTGCATTACTTCCAGCCATAGAAACGGGCCGAAAACAATTGCAGGAATTCGCAGACGCCTTCAACGCACTTGGTGAGCGCCCCGTGGAGTCAGACGAGTTCCTTCGGGTGATTGTTGACCCCAAAGGGTTTTACAAAGAGCGGGCTGGGATAGAGCCAGAAGAAAGTGCTTGGAAGGCTGTTGCCGCATCTGAGGCAGCTCTAATGAAGAATCCTTATACCATCCATCAAGCACTCGAATTTATGGAAGCATCGCCTTTGAACAAGATTTATAGGCTTATTGATGGCGAAGTGATTGTTCGGCGAGACGTGGCACTCAGATACGCAGCCCAGGAAAGACTATCTCAGCCAGACTTTAAAATGGACGACCTTAATATCTGGAATCGCGAAATCACGCGGGAAGAGGTCGCAATATCCTACTCCGAGCACTTCGAACCCGCCACCATACCTCTAGGCCAGAGTGTTGATTCTCTACGCGCAGCCAGTTGGAATATCTGGCATGGCGGAAAACATTTCACGACGGAGCGTCATGGTTGGGATTCTCGAACTCGGGTTGCAGAAATGCTGCGGGACAAAGCTGTCGATGTGGCTATGATCCAGGAAACGTATTCCTCGGGCGATTTTATTGCTGCAGAACTCGGCTACTATTTCGCTGCTACTGTGGACTGGGATTACCTCAATCAGGGGTCAAATATTTCCGTCCTGAGCCGGTATCCAATCCAAGAAGTGTTCGTGGGTGAAAAAACCCCCTTCAACAATGTTGGCGCCAAAGTTCAAATCAGTGCCACTCAAGATCTGTACGTTATGTCCAATTGGTACGGGATGAACCAGTTTTCGGATGTTTTTCAATACCATGAGTCAAGATTCGCCGAATCAGACTCCATCCCCGTGCTGTTTGGTGGGGATTTTAATGCTGTTCCTCATACAGATGGCGGAAGCAGTCCGGCTTCTGTAAAACTTCAGGAGGCTGGGTTCACGGATGCTTTTCGCAGTCTCTACCCAGACTCAAGTGAGCGTCCCGGCCTCACACATATCACTGCACAGCGTATCGATCAGATATATTACAAAGGTGTTGGGTTGACGAATACTTCAACCCGGGTAATATCGACATGGGATTCTGGATTCCCGTCGGATCACTTTTTAATACTTTCGAGCTTTAATCTAGACTACAGGACCAGGGAGTAGCCCTCCACACATCTTGCAATGCTTGGCGTCCACATCATGTCCTTCTTCCTGGCAATTCAGACACACTTTGATTTCGGCGTTGGCATTGTTTTCCCGATTGACCGTCATGAGCTCAGCCGAAACGATGCCGGTAGGCACTGCAATGATGGCGTAGCCGGCGACCATCACCAAAGCAGCAACGAATTGCCCTAGGGTTGTCGCAGGACTGATGTCTCCGTAGCCGACCGTAGTTATGGTCACAACCGCCCAATAAATGCTCCTGGGAATGCTGTCGAACTTGTCGGCAGCGGGGCCATTGCTCTCAATCAAATACATGAATGATCCGATAACGATCACCATCAAGAAGACAGCATATAGGAAAACGGCAATCTTGCGACGACTCCGAAGCAGCGCTGTGCTAATAAGATCGCCTTGATTCAGGAAGTTGTGCAGCTTAAACACGCGGAAAACCCTGAGCAATCTCAGAACGCGAATAACGGCGCCCACTTGCGAGCCGGGAATAAGCAAGCTCAGATAGGTAGGCAAGATGGACAGCAGGTCAATCACGCCATAGAAGCTTCGAACGTAGGTGCTGGGCCGGAGGGAGCAGTAAATGCGAAGGAGGTATTCTATCGTGAAGAACACCGTGAAGACCCATTCCAGACCTTTGAAGATCGGAAGGTATTGTTGATTTAACGTGGGAATACTTTCTAGAAAAACAGTACCCACACTGGCTAGAATCATTACCAGCAGCCATACATCAAATCGCTTGCCAGCCGGCGTGCCCGTCCCAAATATAATTTGATACAGCCTTGCCTGGAAGGGGGATAAAAATCGTTCGTTGCTCATCTAACTAATCACCGCGCTACGACGCGCATGACACCCCGCATGCTGAATGAGTGGCCCGGGAAGCTGCAAATGTACACGTAGTCGCCGGGTTTGTCGGGCACCGTGAAGAAGATGGCTTCCATGGTACCGGGTTCTAGCAGCACGGTATGAAACAGCACCTCATCAAGAGCCGGGATATAATTCTGTCCTGGTCCGTCAAGGCCCAAAGCAATTGCCTTTTCGCCCACCTTGTCCGCACTTCCAGGTGTTACTACGAGCAGATTGTGCATCATGTCGTCGTTGTTGTCGAAGACTAACTTGAGCCGGCTTCCCGCCATCACATCAAACGTGGGTAGATCAAACTGAAGACCGGGTTTCGTTCCAATCGTAATGGTCACGTCGGGGTTTCCATTCCAATCGTCCGGCATGGACGTCACCCGCTTACTCTGCGGTTTGGCGGCCTTTCCTGATTGCGCCTCCTTCTTGGGACGTTCCTTTTGATCGGCTTTTAGCTCTAGACGGGGGCCACTGGGAATCTCATTGAGCGTATAGTAGGCAACGTCGTGCAGCAGCGGCTCATCACCAGAGGATCGCATGCTCGTTAATTTGAGCTCGTGGATATACCCTTTACGCATTCCGTCGACCACAATGCGAGCGCGCAGGCCATCATCCGAAACCTGGACTCCGCGAATAACTCCCGTCTCCTGATTGATGATCGGGCTGCCGTACGTACTGTGATATTTGTAGGTAAATCCGGTGACGTGATAGGAGGACAGATCGGCTGCAATCTCGCGATTCACCGGCTTCGTAAAGGTTAGCTCAAAACCATCTGACCTGGCTTCCACTGACAGGACTTCGAAAGGCGTTAAACCAGTCCATTCAAGCCGCTGAAGGCCGTACGGCGCTGGGCCGGTCGAACCCCATCCACGGCTGGTCATGCCGACGAACATTGATCCATCTTTACCCCAAACCATCCGCAAAACGCCAGATGAAAACCCATCACGAAAAGGAAACGCAGCTCCTTGATAGACTCCGTTCACTTTCTCTAGAAAGACGCGCATCACTTTACTCTGCCCTTGATCCCCAACGAAAAGTTGACCGGCGAAAGGCCCAAAAGCCCCTTTTGTTGTATCTGCGAGAATGCCGGATGTCGAAATTCCCATTATGGAGTGCGGCAACCAGACGGCCGGGGGTTTCAGTCCCGGAACGTTGGGGGCTACTTCAACCATCGGAAGACCTGAATCCGGTACATCTTCCGGTTTGAGCTTCAGCGGAGATCCTGGAAGGCCAGTCCAGCGCAAGCCCGCCGGGTTGCCCACAAAATCACCTCGTTCGACGTGCGTAATGTATCCGGATCCAATCCAGTCCCCCTGATTCTCGCCGTAAAACACTTCTCCATCTGTATTCAATCCAAAACCCGCTGGCGAACGCATGCCCGTTGCGTAAGGCGTCATTTCGCCATCGGGAGTGATCTCAAGCATCCAGCCCCGCCATTTCGAGAGACTAGCCCCATAACCGACCCACGCTAGATTGAGGGTCACGATCATGGTGCCGTCTTCTCTAAACAATGGCCCGAAGGAATATTCGTGATAATTGCCCTCGAGTGGCCAGGTGTACACGGTCTCATATCTGTCGGCACGGCCATCGCCGTCAAGATCCCGCAGCCGAGTTAGCTCGCTACGCTGGGCGGCGTAGATCGCGCCGTCGCGGTAGGCAACTCCTAGCGCCTCGTGCAAACCATGAGCAAATCGTTTGAACTGTGGTTTGGCTGGCCCCGTCATGTACGGATTTTTGATCAGCCAAATATCTCCCCTTCGGGTTGAAACGGCTAGTTGACCATCTGGCAGGACGTCCAAACCACCCACCTCAAGAACGACTCCCTCCGGAATAGGAAGAGTTACCATCTTGTAGTAGTCGTTTTCGCCTTTGGATACCTGCGCAAAAAGAGAGGTCGAGCAGAAGAGGGCATACAGAAATGTTATGCTTATCGCTCTGACCGTTTGGGCTGAAAATTTAGATACTGGATTCATGGGATTACCAAATCAGAGCATAACGCACGGTAACCGAGCCCGCGCTGAGTGAGATAGGGATAAGGAGTTCTTGGCCGCCGTCCGAGGCGCGGACAACCGCTTTGCCGCCACCTGTATCAAGTACGCTGACGTAGTACATCCTTCCATCAATACTGTAGCTATTGCCTGGCAATTGGCTGATTTCTGTTCCTGAGGCCACCCGAACCCAATAATTGCCCGCCACCTCTTCGGTGTTTGAAGCTCCGGGGCGAAGGGTCACCTCCCGGACAAGCTGCCGGCCACCTTCCGCCGGAAATAGATGATCGGAAACGGAGATATTTGTCATTTTGTAGAGAAAAGAAGGGTGACCATCCGAATCCAGTTCATACCCTTTGAGTGTGTAGTCCGTCCCCATGCTATCCGGCCATGCAGTGCTCGGAGAATCGAGCAGAGCCACCGCCGGTTTGCCCGAAAAATCGAGCACACTGCCCAGTGGAACAGCTAGTTGTTCGGTCCCTCGGCTGTGCCACATGTCGGTAGTTTCAATAAAATCGCCCTTCCAAGCTTGGAGCATGGCTCCTTGGGCCAAATCCATGGTGTAGTGCACGCCGCTTGGGTGTCCGACAGCGATCGTGCGGATCTTCTTTTTGCCGTCATGTCGCACAAATCCTCGTATTAACTCCGGTTCAGCGCTTGCTTCGACCGTAATGGACGGCACAAAACGCGGCTCAGCAACCGATCCGGGCGCATTCAGGGACTGAAGTGGAGTTCCGCCTCCTTCTACGTAGAGGGCCACACTTGGCACCTGTCCGGGTTTATTTTTGAAAAATGAGAGTGAAAACGGATGCGTACCTGCTTTGAGTTCAGCCTCACCAGTTACGGTTCGCTGTTTACCTGCATGCTGAAGGACGGACCGATCTCCGATTACAAGTTCGCCAGCCCCAACGGCCTTTTCCTTGTAATGTGGATCTCCTGTCACCCAATCAAACATGAGCTGAAACTGATAGAGTCCATCATAAGGAACGTGAAGGTTGCCGGTAAATCGCATGGCAAATTGATCCCTAACGCCACTCGCACGCCAATCTATTCCCTCAGCCTCGCCCCCAGTCGTCGAGGTAAGTTTGGTCATATCAGGTAGGGCAGTGAAGGCGCCTTCCGCAGATTGAAATCGCACTTGTGAAACCGTCACGGGATTCGGTTGATACTGCTTGTAGCGAATATTTCGAATGGCCACCGGACCATGATCGCCCTGAATCATGAGCGGGCCAGTTGCCTTTTCGTCTTGGAAGGCAGCAGCTCGGGTGGGGCCCGTGAGCTCCACGTTTTCGTGAATCACAACACCGTTGTGCACCACTTTCACCATTTTGGCATTGGCAATTTTATGCCCTTTATCGTCGAAACGAGGTGCTTGAAAATGAATCTTGAAATTCTGCCACAATCCAGGTGCCCGGCTAACATTCATGCTCGGAGGGTGCCCCTGATATCCTTGTTGTCCATCGGGACGAGTCGGATCCCAACGTTCATATATACCGCCGGCATCTGCAAACGTGGGACTTGGGACCCCCCAACTGTCGAACAGTTGGATTTCGTAGCGCCCCTGCAAATAAATCCCAGCGTTTGACCCCTTGGGCATCATGAATTCCAATTCGAGCTCCATATCGCCATGCTCCCAGCCCGTAAACAGATTATCTCGCTGCCCATCCGAGGGGATATTTACCAGAATACCCTCACCTGGCTGCGAGCTTAGGTCTTGCTCGGTATTGAGGTCCGCCGATACTTCGCCGACGATGCGCCAATTACCCGCTGCAGGTCGAAATTCGTCCAAATTAGTCAACGATTGACTGGACATAGGCAGCGACAGAGGTTGTGATTGAGGCTGCGATAGAGGCCGCGCGTTTGAAACGGGCGCCGCTAGCAACAATATGCTATACAGCAGGCAGGAAAAAATATGCTTCATTGATTCGGTGGTATTATCAAGTCACAAATACTCAAGTCATGAATGTAGCCAAGAGAATTTGGAAAGTCGAAAGCCAAATGGTGAATCCGGAAAGTCAATCTTATGACTTAGCGCTTGTAAGCAGGAGTTCATTCACGGCAGCTTTCTGAAACAGCAGCCCAGATCCGAGCCACATCGCTACAAAAATCGCTGTTATCGGGCCCGTGAAGCCCCACCCAGCGACTAACGCAATCACAAAGACCACTATTTGGGCTCCCGCCGTCGCGTACATGGCACGTTCCATGCCCCGAGGCTCAAAGCGTGCAACAATGCCCCCAATCAGGCCAATGGCCAGCACGCCGAAGTACATCAAGTTCGCATCGTTATCCCACTTCCAATGATGCCCACGGCTGCAGTGGCCCATCCTACTATTCGTCCACGAGTCCAGCGCTGCCCTGCACTGTTTTTCATGTTTTCTGTCATTGTGTTGCCTACTTGGTGTTGCCTACTTGGTTGAGTGAGACGTTCAATGTACGTGCGCCTTCCAAGGAGAGAAATGAGCAAGTTGTGAGGTTTTCCTAAGCAGTGGAAATGTAGGATGAGTCTCCGTGTTGGAGAATCCACATCGATACCAGCCGCTCGTTTTAACCGCTCGTTTTAGCCATTTTCGGCCTTAAATCACGGTATCGCGGGAATTCTTGCGCTTCATCCAATAATACACGGGATATCCGGCTGCAAGCAAAATCAAGCCAAGAGATGCGTCTCTAAGCCCGGCACCGAAGATGACGAACAGGGAAAAAGCCAGAGCACCAACGGAAATCAAAACGGATTGCCAGCGCCAGCCCTTTGACGCTACATCTCGTTTTTGAAGTACCAGATCAGCTATCGCTGATGCAGCATAAGGAAGGACCGTAGTCAACGTCGAAAGTATGATGAGTGTTTTGTAAGCCGAAACCAATCCCTCAGAGTAGTTCATCGTTACCAGCACAGACGCCAGAACTCCAGAACTCCAGAAAAAATCAATGCATAAGCCGGAGAACCTGCCCCGTTGAGCGTGGCGAAACGGGCTGGAAAAAGTTTGTCCAATGCCGCAGCCCGGGGCGTCATTCCGCTGAGAAGAATGTTTCCATTGAGCCCTCCAGTAATCGAAATCAGAGCGCCGACGGCAACCAAACTTGCGCCCCACGGTCCGAATATTATCGACGCAGCATCTGCGAAAGGGGATGTGGAGGCCGCCAGCTCGGGACCAGGAATAAGCGCCATTACCCCGTAGGTAGCCATTATATAAACGCTCATCACCGTTAGCGTGCCAATCAACGTAGCCCGAGGAATTGTTTTTGTCGGGTCAATGACGTCGTCTGCGGGGATTGTCGCTGCTTCGACTCCCACGAAAGCCCACATCGTAATAGTTACCATGCCAGCTATCAGGACGAACAAGGATTCATTGTTGGGGTTTGTTGCCGGGACCGAAGTAACATCTCCAAGCAACATTCCTCCACCTGCGATCAGAAAAAGGGGCAGTAATTTTAAAAGTGTCGTGACAAGTTGAACGATCCCGGCAGATTTTACACCAGCCACATTGATGCCTGTAAATAACCAGATGACAATCAGAGCGGTGATGGCCCCGTAAACAGCATCAGAGCTTACTGCGGGTACAAAAAAACCGAAATACGCAGAGAAAGCAACCCCTGCTGCGGCAGTGGCCAAACATATTGCAATCCAATAACCCCACGCGATCAGAAATCCCGGCAAGTCACCCAATGCTTCGCGTGTATACGCGTAGGGACCGCCTATTTTGGGGATGCGCTTTGCAAGAGATCCGAACACAAGCGCGATGAGTATGGTGCCGCCTCCTGCGAATAACCATCCCAACAGGCTCAAACTGCCATACGGAGCTAGCAACGCCGGCAGCAGCAGAATGCCGTTTCCGATCATGACACCTACTACGAGGGCCCAGGTGCGCCAAAAGCCAAATGATCGCTGCATAGTAGTTTTGTTTACTGGTTGATGCCGCCGTCGACTCAAAAATATTACTTCTTGCTATCCGCGGGCGTTCAGTCGACAGGTCTGGCACTCCTGCTTATGGTACCCATTTATTCCAACAGAAACTCGCTGATGGCGAGGAGAATGACTATTAAACACCGTATTTTTTGATGGATCAATCTAAATCACTCATGACCCCTAACAAGAACTCAAAAAGAACCAAAAGCGTGATTCGAACAGCCGGCGTAATTGGTGGTGGAATTATTGGCGCTTGGACGGCACTGCATCTAGCAGAAGCTGGCGTAAAAACAACCCTTTTCGAGCAATTTCCCCTTCCCCATACGCGCGGAAGCTCACACGGACAGTCCCGAGCCTTTCGTTTACTGGGAGACAACGAATTGGATCGGCTGGATTATTCCTTTGATCGATGGCGGGACCTGGAAGATGCGACGGGCGAACTACTTTTCGTCAAAACGGGTCTGCTTAATTTTGGAACGGCTGGGGATCCTTACCTCAAAAAACACATGGACATCCTTCGGGCGGGAGGGCGTCCATGTGAGTGGTTAGAAAGTCACGAAATTGCACGTCGCTTTCCGATGATGCGGTATCCAGAAGCGTGGGGCGCCGCTTGGGACCCCAGTGGAGGGATCCTCCTTGCCCATCGATGCCTCACCGCGGTGCAAAGAAAATTTGAAAGCTTGGGAGGAAGCATCGTTGCGGCCGACGTCCGCTCGATCCGATCTATCCCTGGTTCAGGCGTACGCATCGAGTCGAGATCCAGCGTCAACGGGGTGGTGGGTAAAATTGATCTTGACACGGCAGTCGTTTGTGCGGGTCCTTGGACGGGCAAACTGCTGCCGGTCTTGAGTGAACACCTTCAACCACTTCTGACCCCGGTGACCTACTGGAGAGATCCCGAAGAAACATGCAGTGTTGCCAATGGATTTCCTATTCTCTTTAATGCCCGTCTAACGGATATGTACGGGCTCCCTTCCTTCGAATATCCGGGTCTAGTCAAGGTCCTGTATCACGGAGGGCCGACAACCGACCCTGACCATCGAGACCACGCTTCACTGGCGCCTTATATCGAATTGATCCGGCGCTATGTGGCGGAATATTTGCCGAGTCTCGATTCGCGCCAACCGGCAATTCTTGAAACGTGCATGTACACCATGACACCGGACAGCGAGCCGATCATTGACCGGCTGGAGCCAAATTTGATCGTAGGGTGTGGTTTTTCGGGCAGTGGGTTCAAACACAGTCCTGCCACCGGTCAGATGTTAGCGGCATTTGCACTGGAGCGCGAAGACCTCCTACCCTTGGGATACGCCACCAAGCGTTACCAAATCAGTCGCTTCTCGTGAATTTGGACATGTTTGGGTGATTGGACCGCATCCAAATTGCCTGTTCCGACTCTGGATCTAACAATTCGAAGTCAGCGAATTCGAAACCGGGAG
>CALFHN010000008.1 GCA_937876355.1 uncultured Bacteroidota bacterium
TGGACGACGATCAATTAGCTGTAGATAGGCAGGCTCCTCATTCTGGAAATTCAGTCGTTTTTCAAGCTGACTTTGATGCCGCCGAACAAGAGGCCAAAACCTCCGGAAAGACCCTTTTTATTGATTTCAAGACCGTATGGTGTGGTCCATGTGCGACAATGGACGAATGGGTGTACACTGCCGACTCCGTTGTTGATGCGACAGCTTCCATGATTTCTGTCAAAGTAGATGGCGACGACTTCCCTGATATCGCGAAACGTTTTGACGTAAAAGGATATCCAACGATGGTTACAATGTCTCCAACCGGTGAGATAACCGGTCAGTTAATTGGATACCAAGGGGTTGAAGTCATGACTACTTTTTTAATGAAATAGGCATGGCCCGCTGGGTTAGTTGTTTGGGTTTGCAGGTTCTAAACGAATGATGCCCGCTTTGTTGGCAGCTCCATCAATTCCAAGATAAATATACCCATCTGGGCCTTGGCGGATGTTTCTGATCCGGCCTTCGTTTGAAAACAAGGTCTCTTCGGAGGTTACATTTTGCCCATCCATCGTCAGTCGGGCAACTTGTTGCCCGACCATTCCGCCAACAAAAATATTCCCGTTCCATTTTGGAAATCTGTCGCCGCTGTAAAACAACGCGCCGGCTGTTGCAATGGATGGAACCCAATAATGAATGGGTGGCTCCATTCCTTCCCTTCGAGTAGTGGCATGAATTACGTCCCCACCGTAATTAACGCCCTCTCCGATAACCGGCCAGCCATAGTTCGCCCCCTTTTTAATCAGGTTTAGTTCATCTCCACCTTGCGGTCCGTGTTCTGTTGCCCAAATGTTGCCGGTAGCGCGGTCAATCGTTAAACCTTGAGGGTTTCGATGCCCAAAAGACCAAATGGAGGGCTCCGCACCGTCCTGGCCCACAAAGGGATTGTCGGTTGGAATGCTTCCATCATCGTGAATCCGGTTTACGGTTCCGTGATGATTGGATATGTCCTGTGCAGGGTGCGCCTCCAGATCTCCGGTGGGGGATGCTTGGCGGTCGCCGACGGTGACAAACAAATATCCGTCGTTGTCAAAAGCTAGACGAGACCCGTAGTGCCCACCGCCTTTAGTGTTTGCAACAAATATGTCTTCCAATCCTAGGACGGCATCATTTTCAAATTTGCCCCGGGCCACAGCGGTCGTTGCTCCTTCTTCGCGGGGTTTCGAATACGAAAAATATATCAGATGATTGGTGGCAAAATTGGGGTGAAGGGCCACGTCTAACAATCCACCTTGCCCTCGTGCGTTAACTTCTGGAATTCCGGGGACGGAATCTTTCAAGAGAATACCATTTCTGATGATCCGTAGGCGCCCAGGACGTTCGGTTACCAACATGTCTCCGGATGGTAAAAAGTCCATTCCCCACACGTTCTCAAGCCCCGACGCGAACGTCACAGCGTTAAATTTATATTGCGATGATTGGTGTGATGTGGATTGAGCGTAGACTGATTGGGTCAAGGAGGCGCACAAACCAAGGGTAACGAAGACGAGTAAACGCTTAATCATGGGTTTTTAAATCAAAAAATGGAGAAAGGAAGTTTAATGTACAACAATCATCGATTCTGTGATCCTTAAAATAGGGAGGTCAAATTGGCTATAATTGCTCCCGCCTCTGACAGAGCCCAAATCCAACGTTGTGACATCTCTATCTACTTCGCGGCTGCTCGCTGGAACGAAGACCGCTGATTTACTCGCCACCTTGTTCCTGCTCTGTATTTGAGACTATGGGATACATATTCAAATTCAAGGCATCAAAATAAGAAATCCGGTTTGGAATGGCCTGTTGAATCTTGTATTTCAAGCCAAGAGTTAACCGCTCAGCACGGAACCGAACTGCTAGATAGGTTAAAAAACTCTCGGCTATGTCTTCTCTCATCGGGTTATCCCGAGCATATGTAGAAATAAACTGAGGATCAGCCGA
>CALFHN010000009.1 GCA_937876355.1 uncultured Bacteroidota bacterium
ACCTTCAACTCACTTGGAACATCATTTTGCTGGGGGTTGGGGTTAATTAAGGCCCCAACTATCGGCGTTTCAAATGCGGTAACAAAATGAGCAATTGTTTGAAACCAAAATTCTTGCTGGAACTCAAAAAAGTCTTCGTTAAACCCGCTTTGAGGCCCCTTCTGTCCTTCAATATCTAGGTAAAAAACTCTCGGCCAATCTGGGTATTTTTCTTGAGCTTCTCTCAACAATGAAAAGGCCTCGGCGGCGGCGGCGTCAAAGGAATCCTCTGCAGACACAATTTGATAAAGCGAAACCGTGTTATCAAAGTTCATCGCGATTCCTGGCGAATCCGGTTTACTATATGATGGGCTGTTCAAGTTGTCTTGTCTTTTTATTCGTTTTCTACTTTGTTAACTGGCGGATCAAGGACGAGCTTCTTGCGGCTCGTTTTCATTTTGGGATTCTTCTTCTGGTTCTTCTGTTTCATCATCGGAATCCTCCTCGTACGACGCCATAGCGTCCAGGTCGACCTCTTCTTCAACTTCAGAATCGATCACCAATTTCCGAGCTAATTCCTCGGCAAGATAATCCCCTGTTGAGGTGCCCGAGATGGCCAATGCTTCCGGCGTCCCAGAAAATAGAATATGTCCACCCGCTTCGCCACCATCTGGACCGAGATCAACCACATAATCTGCAACTTTGATCACATCCATATTGTGCTCGATAACCAAAACGGTATTGCCTTTGCGAACTAACGCCTGAAGCACAGCCAGCAGGTGCCGAATGTCTTCAAAATGGAGTCCTGTGGTAGGTTCATCCAGGATGTATAAGGTTTTCCCAGTCCCTGGCCTGGAAAGTTCTTTTGCCAATTTAACGCGTTGGGCCTCACCACCTGAAATGGTCGTGGCCTGCTGGCCCAGCCGGATGTATCCCAAACCTACAGAATGAAGAGTGCGAAGTTTTCTTTCAATTTTTGGGATGTGCTCAAAAAACGTCAACGCTTCCTCGACCGTCATTTCCAAGATGTCAGCTATGTTTTTCCCTTTAAACTGCACTTCCTGAGTTTCAGCATTGTAACGCCTTGAATTGCAGGTTTCACAAGTGACGTACACATCAGGAAGGAAATTCATTTCGAGCTTTACAATTCCCGCCCCTTTACACGATTCGCACCGCCCCCCTTTAACATTGAATGAAAAACGGCCGGGCTTGTAGCCGCGGATTTTCGACTCAGGAAGTTGGGCATAAAGGTCCCGAATATTGCCAAACAGCCCTGCATAGGTTGCCGGGTTTGATCTCGGAGTCCGGCCGATCGGGCTCTGGTCGATGTCAATCACTTTGTCAATGTGCTCGAGTCCTTCTATCGAATCAAATCGAAGAGGAACGATCAAGGCATTGTGGAAATGCTCAGCCAGAATTGGATACAGCGTCTGATTGATCAGGCTTGATTTGCCCGAGCCAGAAACCCCGGTAACGCAGATAAACGTACCCACCGGTAGGGTTATGTCTTGACCCTTTAAATTATGGCCTATGGCTCCTTTGAGCGTGACCCAGTTGCCATTTCCGGGCCGGCGCACTGCAGGCACCGCAATAGACCGAGTGCCGTTTAAGTAGGCGGTAGTTAAGCTATCTGCCTCCGCAACTACTTGTCCACCAAGCTCTCCGGCGCCAGGACCCATATCGATAACAAAATCGGCGGCCTCAATCATCTCGCGGTCATGCTCTACAACTAACACCGAGTTTTCGAGGTCTCGAAGGTGCTTCAGTGAAGCGATAAGCTGAGCGTTATCTCGAGCATGAAGCCCTATTGAAGGCTCATCTAACACATAAAGAACTCCTGTGAGCTGGGTACCAATTTGAGTTGCTAGGCGAATGCGCTGACTTTCGCCGCCGGAAAGGGTACGTGCTGAACGATCCAAATTGAGATACCCAACTCCAACGTTTAACATGAATTGCAGGCGTTCTCGAATTTCCTTAATAATCGGGCCACCAATTATTGTTTGCCGTTCAGTTAATGCGAGATCATCCAAAAATAATTTCAAGGATCGAAGGTCCATTCGAGTCAAATCCGAGATCGATTTCCCATCAATCTTGAAAGCCAAACTTTCAGGCCGCAATCTCCCTCCTTCACAGACGTAGCAGTCCATGTGCCGCAT
Source organism: uncultured Bacteroidota bacterium (assembly GCA_937876355.1). GTDB lineage: Bacteria > Bacteroidota > Rhodothermia > Rhodothermales > UBA10348 > UBA10348. The sequence continues at coordinate 2,136 of CALFHN010000009.1, forward strand.
ATAGGCTTCTGCCCATTTACGAGAGGTGTTGGATGCCGTGTTTTCGTACGTGTGGATGACGTGGCCATTTACACCGCTAAATCGGTGTTTGTAGGTCACCTCGCGGTCTTTGTACTTGTAAACGATATCAAACTGTTCTTCGCCAGCGCCGTCAATCAATACTCTGAACTGCTCATTGGTCAAATCACAAATTGGAGTATCAAACGAAAACCCATAAGCATCCGCTACGGCTTGAACCTGTGAGAAAATCCAGATGTCGCGCGGAACACCCAAAGGTAAAATGGCTCCAGTGCGTATGGACTTCGATTTATCCGGCATAATTAGATCTGGATCGAGCTCTTTTTTGGAGCCCAACCCATTACAATCCGGACAAGCACCGTACGGCGAGTTGAATGAAAACGTATTCGGGGAAGGATCGTCGTACGAAACACCGTCTTCCGGGCAAAACAAATGTCGGCTAAAGATTCGATCCGTAGCTCCTTCTGGGCCGTCCATGATGTGGGCGATGACGGTTCCTCCACCCATACCAAGCGCCGTCTCCACCGATTGAGCGATGCGAGTCCGGATACCCGGTTTAATGACTAAACGGTCTACGACAACTTCAATATCATGGGTTTTATACCGATCAAGTTTGGTCTCCTTCTCAATCTCGTGGAGCTGACCATCAATCCGAACTCTTTGAAATCCTTGTTTCCCAATTTGCTCAAAAAGCTCTCTATAATGCCCCTTTCTGCCTTTTACGAGCGGTGCAAGCAACAAAACACGGGTATCTTCAGCCAAGGAAAGGATGCCGTCAATGATCTCATCATCGCTTTGCTTACGCATCAAGCCGCCCGAAACGTGGGAATAAGCAGTAGAGGCTCGCGCATACAACAGCCGCAAAAAGTCGTAAATCTCGGTGACTGTGCCCACTGTAGACCGTGGGTTTCTGCTTACTGTTTTCTGTTCGATCGCGATGACGGGAGAAAGTCCATCGATAAAATCGACATCGGGGCGTTCCATCATCCCAAGGAACTGCCGAGCATAGGCACTAAGGCTTTCCATGTATCGGCGCTGTCCTTCAGCATATATCGTGTCAAATGCTAGAGAGGACTTGCCAGAACCAGACAATCCGGTAATTACAACCAGTTGATTGCGGGGGATGTCTAAGTCGACGTTTTTAAGGTTGTGTTCGCGGGCACCGCGAATTACGATCTGCTCAGACATTAGACGAGTTCTTCGGATAGGGGCCAAAAGGACCAGAATCAATACCTAACCC
>CALFHN010000010.1 GCA_937876355.1 uncultured Bacteroidota bacterium
GTCTTAGAATTACGGGGTGTATCTCTTTTTCCTCGGCGCCACCAATGGGTATTAAATATCCCCGTTGTGAGCCTCCAGTCGATAGTGCCGGGCGTGCATTCATACGGTTATTCAAACGTTCCTTTGGTAATTACGGTGTTTTTTTTCAGATGCCATTGGCCCCGGGCCATAACCCAAGAGGGTAAATGATCTTTTCCTAAGACGATAAAATCGGCATCCATTCCTTTTGAAATACGTCCCTTTCCACTCAGACGAAGAATTCGGGCAACATTACTGGTGAACAAAGGCAAGACCGTTTCCAGACTTCGTCCGCGATCAAGCAGGGTTTTTAGGGTCTGTGGAAGTGCAGAGGCCTTAGCATAATCCAGACCAGAAATTTCGCCCTGCGCATTAAATGCAGGCAGGCATCCGCCGCCATCTGAACTTACGGTCACATTTTCAGAAGGAAAACCTTCATCTAGGATCTTTTCAACAGCATCTTCGGCGCTATATTCATCCGCTCCTTCTTCAACTGGAAATGCGGTAATGTCTATGGGGCATCCCATAACACTCAGAGCACAAGCCTCTGCAAATAATATCTTTTGACGGTTTACATGGGTTGGATAAAAAACGCGGGGTGGTAATTCTGATTCGGCGAGGGCACGTCGAATTAAATCTAGGCCCCTAGGTCCATCACCTATGTGGAAGTGCACTAGACCGGCCTTGCCCGTCATCAATCCAGCAACGTGTGCTTCGCTTGCAAGGCGCAAAATTTCTTCAAATGTGGGCTGGCTTGAGCAGTGATCTGAAATAGCCACCTCACCAACCGCAATCAATTCTTCAACATGCACCAAATCCGAGCTCACATACCCAGTTAAAGTAGTAGGCGGAATATGGTAGCCTCCCGTGTATCCAAATGCAGAGAGGCCTTCTGCCCGGAGAGCCTTTATGCGGGCAATCAAGGAGGACGTTGTCCGAACCACATCGTCTGTCCCTAACAAACCTACTACGGTGGTCACTCCTGCCGATGTAAATTCGCTTAGAAATGGGGCTGGAACGGACGTTTCAAATCCTGCTTCACCGCCACCTCCCGTAAGGTGGGCGTGTGCATCGATAAAGCCTGGGAGGAGTCTTGCGCCTTCTAAATTAGTAACCTCTACGCCAAGAAAATCGTCCAAAAACGGCAACTGGGCACCGATATATGCAATTTTATCTCCGGCTATCAATACGTGATTCAGCCCAAGATGGTTGGGTGCATACACGTCCGCATTGGTCAGAAGCTTTAACATGGTCCTTGAAGTCGGTTAAAAGACACCTTAAAGTACTCCAAAATCGATCTGGATGCGGATATATGTTATAAATCCCACGAGGAAACAAGGCCTAGAAGGGAGCTAATAGAAATCGTTTGATTGGGGCAAAAACGGGTTGATCCGAGACATTCCTACCCCTACTATTGAGAGCCATTCAAATAAATCGCTCTCATCGTTATGCCTCGTATTGTTGTTTTATGTCTCGCTTCTTTATTGTTGCTGTGCGACACGTCTTTCAGTCAGGATTTATCGTCTGATTTTGGCGATTTAAAATTCAGATATGTCGGCCCATCTCGTGGCGGTCGGGTTACCACAGTTACTGGCCATCGCGCCCAGCCCCGAACATTTTATATGGGAGCAACCGGTGGTGGCGTCTGGAAAACCACAGACTCAGGTTCCAACTGGAATAACCTTTCGGATGGTTATTTTGAAACTGGTTCAATAGGATCCATTGATGTGGCCGATTCTGATCCCAACATTATATATGTAGGTACAGGATCAGATGGCATTAGAAGCAACGTGATCATTGGCCGAGGTCTGTATAAATCTGTAGATGCTGGCAAAACGTGGGAAATGAAAGGTCTCCGCGACATGGGGCAACTAGGCTCCGTGGTGGTTCATCCAACCAATCCTGAAGTGGTTTTTGTAGCCGCCCTCGGCAGTCCATTTGGGGATAATCCTGAACGGGGGGTGTACAAGACCACAGACGGGGGCGCGACTTGGAAACAAATGTTGTTTGTATCCGCGAAAACGGGAGCAGTGGATATTGAGCTCAGTCCAGACAATTCAGATATCGTGTATGCGGCCATGTGGAGGGCAGAACGCAAACCTTGGACTATTATCAGTGGAGATACCGGCAAGGAAGATGGTATCTACGTTTCGCGTGATGGTGGAGAGACGTGGTCGAAAAAGTCAGAGGGCCTTCCTAATGACTTAATCGGAAAAGTAGATTTTGCCGTTTCTGTTGCAGATCCAAGCCGGGTCTATGCCTTGGTCGAGACCGATCCTAAGCGGGAAGGGTTGTATCGCTCCAACGACCATGGGGAGTCCTGGCAATTGGTTAACAATTTTCGTTCGCTAATGGATCGTCCGTTTTATTACACGAACATCGATGCCGACCCTTCAAATGCGGACATGTTATATGTAAATAGCACCGGTTTTTTTGCATCGGTTGACGCAGGAAAAAACTGGACTCGGCGTTCTACTATGCATGGAGACAATCATGACATCTGGATTAACCCTGATGATAGCCGTATTTGGGTCCAATCTAATGATGGGGGCGCGAGTGTGACGTTGGATGCGGGGGAAACGTGGTCTACACAAAACAATCAGCCAACGGCCGAGCTGTATCAAGTCAACGTCGATGATCGGTATCCATATTGGCTGTACGCGGGCCAGCAAGACAATTCCACGATTGCGGTGCCGAGTAATTCAACCGGAAACAAGATCAATGGCGCCGCTGCTAATTGGGAAGCTACTGGTGGATGTGAAACAGGACCGGCTGTCCCAAAACCGGGCGACGCCGACGTCGTCTATGCCAACTGCAAGGGTATGTTTGATGTGTTCAATCGGCGAACGGGCCGGTCTCAACAATATTATGTAGGCGCGGCCAATATGTACGGCCGAAATCCAGCCGACCTTACCTACCGTTTTCAACGAACGGTGCCTATTGAAGTCTCGCCTCACAACCCCAATGTGGTATATCACGGCTCTCAATTTGTCCATAAAACGTCAAATAATGGGGAGTTATGGGAGACGATTAGCCCCGATCTCACGGCATTTCGAAAGGAACGCCAAGTCGAATCGGGAGGGCCAATAACTAGGGATATCACGGGTGAAGAACATTACTCGGTGCTTTATGTGATCGAAGAATCCCCTGTCCAACAAGGAGTTATATGGACTGGAGCCAATGATGGCCCGGTTTCCGTGACCAGAGATGGGGGAGCCACATGGACCAACGTAACTCCCAAAGGAATGCCGCCTGAAGGACGAATTCAATCTATCGATCCTTCTCCGTTCGACGCCGGGACGGCATACGCGGCCGGTTACCGTTATTTGCTCAATGATTTCGAGCCATATATCTTCAAAACGTCTGATTTTGGAGCCTCTTGGACTCGTTTGACGGACGGCAAAAACGGCATTGCCATCGATACGCCAGTCCGAGTTGTGCGCGAAGACCCCGATCGAAAGGGTTTGCTTTATGCGGGTACTGAGTATGGTTTTTATGTCTCCTTTAATGATGGAGGCTTATGGCAACGCTTTGATTCAGGTTTGCCGGCAACTCCAATTACAGATATCAAAGTGGTTCAGGGCGACGTTGTGCTCTCCACGATGGGGCGTGGTTTTTGGATTATGGACGACGTCTCGCCGCTGAGACAATTTGCGGAAATCGATTCCAATCAGTTTTTTGACCCTCGCGACACCTTTAGAACGTCTAGATTCTCTCATGGGGGAAGCGCTTCCGATCCTGACTATGCACCTTCTGGGGTGAAATTAAACTATTTCCTTGCCTCGAGCTCAAAGGCCGATGTAATGGTGTCCATTTTTAATAATGGACAATTAGTACGGCAGTATATAAATGAGCCAGCTAGGCAAGGAGATCAGCAAGATCAGGGCATGCGCGGCCCTCAAGTTCGGCCAGAGCGTTCTGCCGGTCTTAGTAGCGACAAAGGACTGCACCGATTTATTTGGGATATGCGTGTGGATGGCCCAAGGAATGACAAAGGTGAGGTTACCCGAGGCCCTATAGCCCTGCCAGGTACGTATACAGCAAAAATTTCGGTAGGAGACTGGTCAGGAGAGCAATCCGTTGAGTTGGTAATGGACCCATTAATGGCTGCCGAAGGACTAACTTTTGACGATTTAGAAGCTCAATTCACTTTTGCCATTGAAATGGCTGAGTTGTCCATGGGTGCAAACACACTCGCAGAAAAGGTCAAGGAATTGATAAAAACGGCTCCCAAGGATGCCAAAATCGCTGACGAAGGGCTAAAAGATAGCCGCAAGAGAATGCCAGATGTTTCTTCAGACCCAATTGCCGAGCTCAATTATATCCTTTCTCAACTTGAAACGGACAATTCAGACAGCTACCCACCGCCCATGTTATTGAGTCAAATTGGGTATTTGACGGGCATGGCCACTAGGTCAGATCAACGACCGGGCAAGGACGCATATGTTCGATACGAGGAATTACGTCGTCAATATTTGGAATTGAGTGAACGGGCCGCAATTGCAGAGGAAGCTGTTGCTGCCGCTAAAGTGCAAAAACAATAGGCCCCCACGTCAAGCACATTCAACACACCATTATGACTTGGATACAGATTATTGATTTCGAAAAGGCTGAAGGAAAGTTGAAACGTTTGTACGACCGGGTGAAAGGCCCGGGGGACAACGTGGATAACATCATGTTGGCACATAGCCTGCGGCCTCATTCCATGGAAGGCCATATGACCTTGTATAAAAACGTCCTCCATCATGCGGACAACACAGTCAATAAATGGTTTTTAGAATCGCTGGGCGTGTATGTGAGTCTATTAAATCGTTGTGCATATTGTGTCGACCACCATTTTGAGGGCATGAGTCGATTGTTGGACGACATTCAACGTTCCTCTGCCATTTTGGAGGCCTTGGAGTCTGAAAGGTTTGAAGGGGCATTTTCGGATAAAGAGGCTGTAGCATTGCGATATGCTCGCTTGTTAACGTTGAAGCCGTATTTGATGCAGCCCATTGATATGGAAGTCCTTCGGGAACAGGGTTGGGGTGACGGAGAACTCCTTGAAATCAATCAAGTCGTGGCCTATTTCAACTATGCCAATCGTACGGTTTTAGGCCTGGGTGTCACCACCGATGGCGACCATATTGGGTTGTCTCCGGGAGACGCGGCAGATCCAGATAATTGGCAACACCAATAATTCTCCTAATTCCAAAACAATGCGATTTCTTTCTTCCTTCGCCCTATTGATCTGTTGTACTGCAGTCTGTCAAACCTCCCAGGCCCAAGATCTGGTGGGAGCTTCGGAGTCAGAAAGCCGACCAACCATGCGGGCGCAAAAACTAGCCTCCCATCCGATAATTGATGGTTTGGTAGGTTCTGAATCGGTTTGGAATTCATTTCCGGCTTCATCTGGTTTCACCCAGATTGCTCCCTTAGATGGCGCTGCTGCAAGTCAACGAACTGAAGTTAGAATTGGTTATTTCGAAAACACACTTTATGTAGGGGTAGAACTCTTCGATTCGAATCCAGAATTATTGGTCATTGCGGACAGGCGCCGTGACGCTTCTTTGGATGAGTCTGACAGTTTTCGGTTTATTCTGGATACATTCGCCGATGCTCAGAACGGATTTGTTTTTGGGACGAACGCGGCAGGAGCTGAATACGATGCTCAGTTTATTGGGTCTTCAGAAGGAGGAAGAGCTGGGAATCGATTGGCAGGTGGCTCTGGTGGCGGGCTCAATACCAACTGGGATGGTTCATGGGAGGTAAAGGCCGCCATAACTACATCAGGATGGAGCGCAGAATTTGCAATTCCCTTTTCGACCTTACGGTATCCTAAAGGTGGCGAGCAGGTGTGGGGCGTAAATTTTCAAAGGACGATTAGGCGCACTAACGAAACTGCTTTTTGGTCTCCGCTCGAGCGTCAGTTTAACCTAACTCGGGTAACGCATGCCGGTCATTTAACTGGACTTGTCGTGCCGGGCTCAAAAAACCTCAAGATCCTTCCATATCTCCTCACGGGAGCGAGTCGGAACTATACGGACTTAAATCCCAAAACCAATTACCTCAAAGATTTTGGGGTCGATGTCAAGTACAGTTTGACGGCCGGCCTGACCCTAGATGCCACGTACAACACAGATTTTGCTCAAGTTGAGGTAGATGAGCAACAGATTAACCTAGATCGATTTTTTCTTTTTTTTCCTGAAAAAAGACCCTTCTTTCTAGAAAATGCAGGTTTGTTTTCCGTGGGCGAGACGGGTGAAGCGGAGATGTTTTTTAGTCGGCGCATCGGCATCGACGAAGATGGCGGAACTGTACCAATTATAGCAGGCGCTCGGTTAACTGGAAGTTTAGGGGATTATAAAATCGGTTTATTGGAAATGCAGACGGAACAGGTTGGGTCGTCGATTTCTGCAAATAACTTCGGTGTGGTTCGTGTAAAACGAGAATTTAAAAACCGTACTTCCGCCGGATTTGTACTTACTAATCGCCAGGGCACGGGCAAGCTATCGGACGACAAGGATTATAACCGAGTGGTTGCCCTAGACGGAAGGTTGGGAGTAGGTGATTACGGGACGTTGTCTGGTTTTCTTGCTACTTCAATTACTCCTGGATTGGACGGGAACGCCAATGCTGGGCAATTCACTGCCGCTTATGCGGAAGAACGTTTCACACTCAATGCCACCTATGCAGAAGTTGGGGAAGACTTTAATCCTGAAGTTGGATTCTTAAGACGCTAAGATTATAGAAAATTCTTCGCAACGATTCTGGTACCCATCCGGGTGAAAGAAGCACTTTCATTGCATGAACTTCGTCCGCATATCAATTATCGTACGTTTTGGCGGCGAGACGGGTTTTTGGAAACGGGATTAATCCATTTTGACAATCATTGGGAGTTTAAGTCGGGTTATGAAATCCATACTGGATACAATTTGACCGAAGAAGGTGTTACAGACGCTTTTGAGATAGCAAATG
>CALFHN010000011.1 GCA_937876355.1 uncultured Bacteroidota bacterium
GACCACGGCCCTAGGCGATCCGGCTCAGGGAATCCCAAGCATTTTGTGGGTTTGCAGGCTCAATCGCCACTTTGGATGTTTTAAGCAGTACTCCGTGGCCTCCTTCGTGAATCGTTGGGCGCTCGGCCCATCCATGGGTTGAAGGTAAAAATGGTCGAACAATAACGTTTCGAACCTTGATGGTGGCGCTTTTATTTGGTACCAAACTAGCTTGAGTTCATCTCCACTCTTTTGAACCAAGGGGGCGTCCGATTTGGGGGAAACACAGACCCAATCTAGACCCACGGGGGCAGCGATGGTGCCGTTCGTCTCGACGGCAATTTCGCAGTTTTTATCGTGTAGCGCGTCAATCAAGCTCGAATCGATCTGCAAAAGTGGTTCTCCTCCGGTACATACCACAAAAGCCCGACCAGCATCACCAGCGGTTTCGTTCCAAATGTGTCGCACATGTTTGGCAAGAGCTTCTGCCGTCGCAAACTTTCCTCCACCTGGTCCATCCGTTCCAACAAAATCTGTATCGCAAAAAGTGCAGACGGCCTCATTTCGATCTTGCTCGCGACCCGTCCACAGATTACATCCGGTAAAACGAACAAATACAGCCGTGCGCCCCGTGTGGAACCCTTCTCCCTGTAGGGTACAATAGACTTCTTTGACGGAATAAGACATAATTGCGGAATGCAGTTCGGAATGCAGAAGAAATTCAGAAGGGCCGTAACGATTTCCTCATCCCTTCAATCTTTTCCAGTGTAGTTTTGCACCGAACGCCGAAGTCAATCAAAAAATCCAACGAAGGATATCTCCATGAAAATTAAAGGAAACACATTTCTCGTTACGGGCGGAAGCTCAGGTCTTGGTGCTGGTACCGCAGAACGATTGATTGAATTAGGCGGAAACGTTGTTATCGCAGATGTAAACGAAGCTGCCGGCCAGGAAATGGCATCCTCTCTAGGGGATCGAGCTATTTTTGTTCAAACAGATGTGACCAGCGAGGAAAGCGTCCAATCTGCCATTGACAAAACCATCGCCACATTTGGTAGCCTTCAAGGTGTTGTTGGGTGTGCCGGTATTTTGGTTGCAAAAAAGACGTTAGGTCGGCAGGGTGCACATGATTTGGCCAGTTTTGCCCGCGTAATCAGTGTAAATCTTGTAGGGACATTTAACGTAATTCGATTGGCGGCATTGGCCATGTCTGCGAACGATCCCAACGAAGAAGGTGAACGCGGCGTCTTGATCAATACGGCATCGGTTGCTGCCTACGACGGTCAAATGGGACAAGCCGCCTATTCGGCATCAAAAGGTGGAGTAGTTGGGATGACCCTCCCAATCGCGCGAGATTTATCCAGAAATGGCATTAGATGCATGACCATTGCTCCGGGTATTTTCGAAACTCCCATGGTTGCCGGTATGCCGGACGAAGTACAGGCTTCCTTAATTAGCCAAATCCCATTCCCGAAACGCCTCGGAAAACCGTCAGATTACGCGTTTCTAGCCCAACACATCATTGAAAATGTGAAGTTGAATGGCGAAGTGATTCGTTTGGACGGTGGAGTGAGGATGGGCGCGAAATAACGTCCCCGGCCGGTTCGCCTACCCGAGTCGTTTCAAAAGATTCATAAACGTGGTTGATCTGGCCGAATAAGGAGGATGGAAAAGGTGCATGATCCATGCCCCCCATCGCCTTTTCATGACGACTTGTTGGTTGCAAAACGCCCTGAATCCGGCTTCGCCGTGGGATCGTCCAATTCCAGAATTCCCTTCGCCACCAAACGGCCCAAAAGGCTGAATGAATTGCACCAATGTCGTGTTCGCACATACGGCTCCCGTCCGTATTTGCCCTGAGAAATGATCTGCCAAGCCGCTTCTGGAAGTGAAAAGATAAATGGAGAGGGGAGGAGGTCTGGATTTTATCTCAGTGATGGCTTCTTCGTCGGAAGAAACAGAGAGGACGGGCAATAAAGGGCCGAATATTTCATCCCGCAAAATGGGCAACCCACCGGGCAGGTCGGTTAGAATTGTCGGTTCGATATATCGAGTTTCTGAATCGGTTTCTCCACCCAAAACGATGTGTGCTCCCGCTTCAACAGATTCTGATAACATCCCAGCCAGCCGCTCAAAATGCCGACTATTTATGACTCGAGCGTAGTTAGACGATCTGCGGTCCGCACTGGTCTTGCCATAAAAAAGTTTAATGTGGTTTGTGAGCTCCGCTAAAAGTTGCGTACGAACGCTTTTGTGTACTAGGACATAATCTGGAGCGATACACGTTTGACCAGCATTTGAAAATTTACCAAAACAAATCGCTCTGGCTGCGGCCTTAAGGTCAGCAGTCTCATCTACATACACCGGCGACTTTCCGCCCAACTCCAGGGTGACACTTGACAAGTTTTTCGATCCCGCTTTCATGACCACTTTTCCCACTTCGACGCTACCCGTAAAATGGATGTGGCTAAAGGGGAGGTCTAAAAGAGCGTTGGCAACCGCCGCGTCCCCTTCAAAAACAACAGCCTCATCCGAGGGGAAAATGCCTTCAATAATCTTTTTGAGAAGTTTACTGGCATTTGGTGTGTTTTCAGACGGTTTCACGACAAAAGGGCATCCAGCCGCCACGGCGTGAATAACTGGGCCCATCGTGAGCAGAAACGCATAATTCCACGGGGTGATAATTAGACTTGGCCCATTCGGTTGAAAGACGACCTCCGTAGAGGTACCAATCAAGTAGATGGGCGTCTTTTTTCTAATCGGTTTAGTCCATTTGCGAAGGTGCCTAATCGCATGATTGACTTCAAACATGGTCGCTGCGATTTCGGTCAGATCTACTTCGTAATGCGGTTTGTTAAAGTCTTTCCACAAGGCCTCGCGAATATCCTCTTGGTGTTCGAGTAGGGCACTTCGAAGGGCTTTTAACCTCCCCAGCCGATGCGAAATGCTCGAATGGGGGTGTTTGCGAAACCGTTCAGATAGTTGGTCAAAAGCGTCTTGCGGCGTCACCAGTTTTACATCTCCAGATTTCAAATGGCGGTGGGAAGGGAGAGGGCCTTGATCAAAAGATACGATTCAAAACACGGAGTAGGCCACCGTTATGCTCTTGATGTGTACCTTCCAATATGCTTTCATTACCCCTCATACTCGAAGCCGCAAGCAGTATTCACGGCGCAATTCGCAGAACTCCTCTCGAAGAATCGCCGATCCTTTCGGAACTAGTAGGAGTTCCAGTTTGGCTAAAATTGGAAAATGAACAGATCACGGGCAGTTTTAAGGCCCGTGGAGCTCTGTTTTCGCTTCTTAAAGCCAAAGAGGAAGGCTTGAGCCATGTAGCGACTTGCTCGGCCGGCAATCATGGGAAAGGGGTGGCTTGGGCGGCCTCCCGCTTGGGAATGACGGCCACAATATTTGTCCCTAGCGGAGTCGATTCTACAAAATATGCAGGGATGGTCGGGTCCGGCGCCGATGTTCGAAAGTCCGAATTTCCGGGCTACGACGATACGGAGCGATGGGCGAAAAACGAATCTATTCGATTAAAAATCCCCTTTATTAGCGCCTTCGACGATTACCGGGTGATGGCCGCCAACGGCGGAACGGTCGCCATGGAGATTTTTGAGGAGCTCCCCAGCCTAGAAATGCTGGTTTTACCCGTTGGTGGAGGAGGCCTTTCGGCCGGCGCCGCGTTTTTTATGAAAGAAAAAAAGCCAGACTGCCAAGTTGTGGTTTGCCAACATGAGGGATCGCCGGCCTTTCAGCGGAGCATAGAAGCTGGAAAACCCGTTCTTGAGATGCCTGCCATCGAAACGCTGGCATCGGGGCTTGAAGGCGGTTTTGGACGGTTGACATTTGAGGTTTTAAAAGAGAGATACGACAGGATTGAGTTAATTTCCGAAGCTGAAATTAGAAAGGCGATGGTCTGGACCATCGAAAATCACCAGCTAATCATCGAAGGATCGTCAGCGGTTACGATTGCTGCATGCCTCCGTCCAGATTTTGATAAACCACGCGGGCCAATCGTTTTAGTGGTATCTGGAAGAAATGTAGCCGCCGCTACCATCGTCCAAGTTCTGCACGGAGATCGTTTCTGAGCTACCTTGTTTCTGAACTGACTTTATATCGAACAACCACCGCGATGAATTTTATGTCCCGCTTTCTTTCTTACGCCCTCGGACTGCTAGTTTGTGGCAGTTTCTTAGCACTTCCATCGGCTGCACAGCGTCAAAACCTGCCACCTGTAATGAACAGTTTGGTCAAGGCTAGTTCTCCTGAGGCTAGGCGCGCCGCTTTTACTCAGCGCGAGATGCTGTTTGATCAGTCGCTGCTAGCTACCGTTCCCGTCGAGAACATAGGACCCGCCATAATGAGCGGACGTGTTGTAGATGTGGATGCTTGGAGTAAAGATCCTTCTCATTTTGTTGTGGCCTACGCATCTGGTGGACTATGGATAACCCGAAACAATGGTCAATCTTTTGATCCGTTATTCGATCACGAAGGTGTTATGACCATCGGAGACGTGGCAGTCAACTGGGAAACTGGCAACATTTGGGTAGGAACGGGCGAAAGCAACTCCAGCCGGTCTTCATATGCAGGTGATGGAGTGTATAAAAGCAACGATTGGGGTAAATCCTGGACTCACATGGGGTTAGCTGGAACACATCGAACGGGCCGAATCGTTCTTCACCCCACAAATCCAGAAATCGTTTGGGTGGCTTCGGTTGGAGCATTGTACTCCGCCAATACCAATCGTGGCGTTTACAAATCGACCGATGGAGGCAATTCGTGGAAGAAGACGCTGTTTGTAGACGGAATGACGGGTGCGATAGATCTTGCAATAGACCCCAATAATTCCGCCGTGCTGTACGCTGCAATGTGGGAAAGAGACAGACGAGCCTGGAATTTTGTTGAGAGTGGTACTGGATCTGGCATTTATAAAAGTACCAATGGAGGCGATTCGTGGACTAAAATAAGTGGTGGTACCTCCGGATTGCCAGATGGCCCAGGAATTGGGCGAATAGGAATTACTGTTTTTCCGGGCAATTCCAACGTTTTGTATGCATCAGTTGATAATCAAAACGTAAGAGACGAAGAGGCGCCTTCGACCGAGGATACGGGCCTTTCCCGCGATGATCTCCGGAAAATGACGTCAAAGGCATTTTTGGCGCTCGAAAAGGATGCGGTCAAAGAATTTTTGGAGCGCGAAAGGTTTCCGCAGGAGTACAGTGTTGACGCCGTTCGGGAAATGGTCACAAAGGGCACGATCCAACCAGTAGCATTAGTCGACTTTGTGGATGATGCCAATGCACAACTCTTTAACACTACTATTATCGGTCTAGAAGTCTATCGGTCTGGTGATGCTGGGGTGACATGGGCCAAAACCCACAAAGAAAACCTAGATGGTGTCTATAACACCTACGGGTATTATTTCGGTGTCATCCGAGTAGCGCCGGACAATGATCAGCAGATTTTTGCTTTGGGAGTACCCATCATTCGTTCGGATGACGCTGGAAAAACCTGGAAATCGATCGGAGCCGAACACGTTCATTCGGATCATCAGGCTCTTTGGTTGAATCCTACACGCCCTGGGCACATTATCAACGGAAATGATGGTGGACTTAATTTGTCTTACGATTCCGGCGAAACGTGGTCAAAAGCAAATATCCCTCCTGTAGGACAATTTTACTTTATTACTACTGATAATGCTGAAAACTACCGTGTCTATGGAGGCCTTCAGGATAATGGTGTTTGGGTGGGCCCACATACCTACCAGGCAAGCAATCGTTGGTATGGCAACGGGGACTATCCGTACGACAATCTAGGTGGCGGGGACGGAATGCAAGTTCAGGTGGATACCCGCACCAATGAATTGGTGTATTTCGGGTCGCAATTTGGCTCCTATTCCCGCGTGGATCGCCAAACTGGAGAGAGAATGTCCATCCGCCCTAGGCACAAACTGGGAGAGAAACCGCTTCGATTTAATTGGCAGACGCCCATCCTGTTGTCTCCTCACAACCAGGATATTTTTTACTATGCAGCGAACAAGCTTTATCGTTCCATGAACAAGGGTGAAAACCTGGAAGCTATTTCGCCGGACCTTACCCACGGTGGGCAACCAGGGGACGTTCCTTACGGTACCCTATCGACCATAGATGAATCAAAACTCCGTTTTGGGTTGATCTACACGGGTAGTGACGATGGCATGATTCACGTCACAAAAGACGGCGGCGTTTCGTGGAATAGAATTGACAAAAACTTGCCTCAAAACCTGTGGGTGAGCCGGGTTCAAGCCTCCGCCCACAAAGAATCGAGGGTCTTCGCAGCGCTAAACGGATACCGTTCTGATCACTTTGACTCCTATGTTTATCGTTCAGACGACTACGGATCGACCTGGAAACGTATTGGAACGGATTTGCCTATGGAGCCAGTTAATGTGGTGTTGGAAGATCCGTCCAACCAGGACCTCGTTTTTGTGGGTACTGATCACGCCGTCTACGTGTCTCTAGACATGGGCGCATCTTTTATGGGATTAGCCAGCGACATGCCCAACGTTCCTGTTCATGATTTGAAAATTCAAGCTCGTGATAAAGACTTACTGATTGGTACGCATGGCCGTTCAATCTATCTGGCTGATATTTCGATTATTCAGCAGTTGACTGCAGAAATGTTAACGAACGAGATTCAGTTGTTTGAGTTGGCTGATATCAATTACAACGCTTCGTGGGGAGCCAAAAGGTCTTCTTATTCGCCAGCTAATGAGGTAGAAATGACGATGACCCTATATGCTGCAAAAGCTGGCACCGCAATCATTTCGGTTGAAGACAAAGACGGGGGTGTCCAAAACACGATTGAAGCAAGTCTGACAGCTGGGCTTAATTACGTTACGTACGACTTGTCGATGAATGAGTCAGCGATTCAGGCAATGGGAGAAACGGCCAAGGAAGCCGACAACGGTAAAACCTATCTACAAGCCGGCGAATACACCATAAAAAGCATCAAGAGCGGATCCGAGTCAACTCAAAAGCTGAAAATAGTGGCCCGAAACAACAACAGGAGATTTGGTGAGCCAGATGCTGCGCCCGGTATTCCTGGCATTCAGTACGAAATCAAGAAATAAGAGGTCAAGGGGCGGCTATCGCGGCGTGGGCTTCGATCATGCGAAACGACGGGTTATCCATTGGATCAATCGGCGTTGCCAACTGAACCATATACGAATCACGAAGGAGTTCAAAGTCGTTCATGTACTGAACAGGGATGGGACCACTCGATGGCATTTTTAGGCGTCGGTGATCGACTTGGGCACCATTCTTCCAAAAGCGATAACAGACGTGGTTCCCAGTCGCTAATCCCGTTGAGCCCACATAACCAATAGTCTGGCCTTGTCGGACTCGCACTCCTGGCTTCATGCCCGAAGCTATTTTCGACATGTGGAGGTACTGCGTTGTGTATGTCCCATTATGTTTGATTTTAACATAATTGCCGTTGTATTTGCCGTACTTGGCATCTGTTACCACTCCGTCTCCTGTCGCTCGAATTTTAGTACCCTTCGCGGCGGCATAATCCGTTCCCAAATGTGCCTTATTTCGTTTTTGAACTGGGTGGAACCGGTTGGTAGAATACCCAGAGCTAATTCGGCTAAAATCAACTGGTGCCATAAGAAAAGCCTTTTTAAGGCTTTTTCCGCCTTCGTCGAAGTGTTCTTGGGTGTCTCCTTCGCCGAAATAAAATGCGTAATAGTCTGCATTCATGTGAACGAAACGGGCAGCTAAGATTTCGCCGACTCCGACCCTTTCGTTATCAACTAAGTTCTCTTCAAAAATAATCCGAAATGCATCTCCTTTTTGAATGCGGTAAAAGTCAATTTGCCA
>CALFHN010000012.1 GCA_937876355.1 uncultured Bacteroidota bacterium
TTCTGAGAGTCGCGTTCAACTACGATCTCGGCGTTGATTAAGTCTTTTTCTCCTTCTCGTTCCTTCCAGTCGACAATATTAACTTGCGTAGAGTAGGGCACTTCCTGCTGAAAGTGTTTGAATATTTTCTCGCGAATAATTTCTGCTACAAAAAAGCGTTCGGGCTGCTCGCTGACCATTTCTTTTGGATAATATGGCGGGCTTAGCGGTAGTCGTTTTTCGATTGCTGTAATTACTGCATCCAAGTTTTTACCCTTTAAGGCTGATATTGGGATGACTTCATCAAATGGATGGGCCTCCATATACCTAGCAACCAAAGGAAGAACTTCGTCCTGACGAACTTTGTCAATCTTGTTTATCACAAGAATAGCGGGCTTGCCACCCATGTATTTCATGGTCATATCGTCCACAGAATCCCGGGTCGCATCCGCAAGGAAGACCAAAATGTCCGCATCTCCAGTAGAAATAGAGACGTCCTTCATCATCGCCTCTTGTAAACCATATCGCGGTTTGATAATTCCTGGCGTATCCAATAAGATCATTTGGGAATCATCAGTAGACAAAATGCCCAAAACGCGCCTGCGCGTAGTCTGAGGTTTATTGGTCACAATGGAGAGCTTCATGCCCATCAAAGCATTTAGCAGGGTACTTTTCCCCACATTAGGCCTTCCAATGAGAGCCACGTATCCGCAATGATGGGACTCAGGAGATAAAGAAGGGTTGATATTATCCGTCATATGAAGATGTTGTAACAAGGTGATTCATTTCAGCCACTGCCGATCGCAGTCCTATGAAAAGAGATCGAGCAATGATGGCAAAACCGATAGAGACTTCCTCTATGTGGGGTACGGATTTGCCAAAGGTGGTGTAGTTAGCGTAGTCTAAGCCGTGTCCAGCGTGAACGACTAAGCCATTTTCGTGGGCTCGCTGGGTGGCCAGCTTAAAGCGGTCCAAAATAAATAGTTTATCTGCGTCCGTTCGTGCATTGGCGTAATCCCCGGTGTGCAACTCTATGGCCGTCGCTCCCAATCTGGCTGCCTCATCAATTTGATCTAAATCTGGATCAATAAATAATGCAACATCCTTCACGCCGGCATCTAGGAGTCTTGGGATCACATTTTTCAATCTAGTTCCGGATTGAATCGCATTTAGTCCGCCTTCCGTTGTTACCTCTTCTCTGCGCTCTGGTACTAGAGTGGCGAGTTGAGGCCGAACTGAGCAACAAATGGCGACAATTTCTTCGGCTGTGGAGAGCTCAAAGTCCAATTTTGTTTGCAAGGCACTCTTGAACTGGTACACATCTGCATCAGTAATATGCCTTCGATCTTCTCGAAGGTGAAAAACAATACCCTTCGCACCGCCCTCGAGGCATTCCATGGCAGCTCGTAGGGGGTCGGGGAAAGACTCGTTGCGAGCATTTCTCAACGTCGCGACGTGATCAATATTGACTAATAAATCGGTCATGCACACATAATTCGAACAAAATGAGAGCAACAAAAATCGAGTAGAACACTCTATAATGGAGATAATGGGGATTTTAGCTCAAACACGGCTAGTAGTGGAATGTTTTGAGAAGCTTTGTCCAAGGACATTCAATTGCTTTTCGACGTCAGAGCCATTATTTTCGCATCCGATGTTTAACCACATCTTTAATCACATCTGTTTTTAGGATTTAGTCAAAACGATACCGAAATGGCGTCCAGTAGCCAAGGCTTACAAACCGTCCTTCAAGTTGTGCTAGCCATAGCCATTCTTGCACTTTCATACTTTTTGTATGTCTCCATCACAGAACCGTACGATGCAGTCGAGCGGCAAAAGGAAGTAACTGCAGAAACGAGGCACCGAATGGACCAAGTTCGTGTCGCCATGATCCAATATCAGAGGGTAAATGGTCGTTATGTCACGGCCTTGGACTCCTTGGTTTCATGGGTTCGCTCGGATTCAACTATGATGAGCAAACCCGACAGCGTATTTGGAATGGGCTTCATGATTGACTCATTGGCGTATTCCCCTCGCACGGGTCGAATGTTCATATTGGCAGTTAATGACACGTCTCGGACCCATACTTATTTGATCTCTGATCCAGATTCTCGTGATCATATCGGAACAGTAAGTGGCGACGTTACGGATTTGAATGCTGCGAGTTGGGAATAGCAGACGAGTTTTCTGCCATTAGTTCGGGAGTTATTCCCGAAAAGTCCCGATTCATCATGGTTCCTCAGTCCACGGCAGGAGTAGAATTTGTTGGCAACCTTATGCGTTATGCTGAGGTTGAGAATGACACTACGTCTCCACGGCTTTTGCGGCTTGGAAACTGTGAATTTGAATTTGATGCTGCCTCTGTGGTGTATTTTGGTACCGCCCAGATGCACATCAAGACGATTCAAAGTGCTCTTCGAGATGTATTCAAGGATACAACGTCATCCGCTTTTCGATTTGTCCTTCCCAGTTCTGCGCTTACCCAATTTGAAAGTCTAGTTCCCATCCATGCTCACGATGGTCAATCAAAGAGTCAAATTGGATTTGAAACGCTTCTTCTCAACGGAGGCAATTCTGGCGGCGATATATTCCCGGGAGATTTAAATCTAAAAAATAATCTTTCGTTCGGTTCATACACTGTTCGGCACTTGTCGCAAACCATTTCTGAGCGACTCAGAGTTTTGTGCGAGGTATTTCCGGATCAAGTGAAGGGGCATTTACCGAGTGTGAACGCCTCGATTAAGTCCTACCGAAGGTTAATGGACCAAAAGGAAGTTTCAGCAGGAAAGGTCCTTTTAATTGGTTGTTATCCTAGTTCTACGGACTATATCGCCCTTTCTGGTGGCTTTTCTTTAAAAACCATTTCGTTCGAAACGCGCGCTGATACTGACCGAGTATACTTTGCACATGAAGTCTTGAGAAGACTTTCGGACTCTGAATTCAAGGACTGCCCAGTTTTTGTCTACGGACATTCTATTTCGCCCGAATTGATGGACTTTCTTGAGAATGATTTTGGGAAAAATATATCGCTACTGAATCCAGGTCCGTTAGTCAATTTGGACCAAGGTAGATTTGAGAAGGGATTCCCAATCCAGGCATTTGTGCCTTGCCTCGGAGCTTCGATCGAATAAACGTCATGAGGATAATAGCCGGACGATTTAAACGAAGAGTTCTCGCAGCTCCAACTGGAACGGTCACGAGGCCGACTACCGATCAGATGAGAGAAGCTATTTTTAATTTGGTAACAGCCAGATTAGATCTTGATCAAATTGCCGTTCTGGACTTGTTTTCTGGGACAGGCGCATTGGGCCTAGAGGCTATGAGCAGAGGCGCGGGCCACTTGGATGGAATAGAGGTAAGTGCTGCAAGTATCAAAGTTGCGCGTGCAAATGCCTTCTCCCTAGATCCCAAAATGAGTGTTCGCTTTATCTCTGCTGACGTCTATAGGTGGATAAAACAACAAAAGAAGGAAACATATCAGCTTATATTGGCGGATCCTCCTTATGGACAACCAGGTATTGAACTTCTACTAGAAGAAGTAGTTCCTTTGCTCTCACCAAAGGGACTTTTCGTTTTGGAACACGATCGTCAAACTTCGTTCCAGGACCATGAGAGCTTTGAAGTGACGAGGTCATATGGCAAGAGCTCAGTGAGCCTTTTTTCTCCCCAGAATGTTAAATAGTGACCATGGAAAAACGAATAAAGGGTTTGGCCTTATATCCAGGGTCTTTTGATCCATTTACCTTCGGGCATCTGGATATTCTAGAGCGGTCCAGCCGTATTTTTGAAACGATCGTTGTGACAATCGCACGAAATTCGAGCAAAAATGCACTTTTTACTCCTGCGGAGCGAAAGGAACTAATCGAGGAATGTACCCATCATTTGCCCAACGTTCAGACTGAAATGTTTGATGGATTGTTGGTCGAATTTGCAAAAGAGCGAGGCGCGAGTGCACTCGTTCGGGGATTGAGGCAAGTTTCGGATTTCGACTATGAATTTCGAATGGCCTTTGCCAATAGAAGACTAGCTCCGAACGTCGAAACACTTTTTTTAATGACTAGCGAACATCATGCCTTGATCAGCGCCTCGATTGTTCGTGAGATTCATAGCCATGGCGGAGATATATCGTCGTTTGTACCCGCCCGGGTACTTCAGGCAATGAACAATAAATGATATCAACTTCAATTGAAAATAAAGGCTTGAAAAGTATCACATTCAACGATCGTGTTGCATCCATGCAGCCGTCAGCAACCTTGGCTATGACGGCCGCGGCGAAAACGCTGAAAGCGGCAGGGCATGCTATTATTGGACTAAGCGCAGGTGAACCAGATTTTGATACTCCTGAGTTAGTGTCAGAAGCGGGAATTGGGGCAATTAGAAGTGGCCAAACACGATATACTCACAATTTGGGAATGCCTGAACTCAGGGCCGAAATTTCCCGTAAATTGTTACGAGATAACGAGTTAGCGTATGATTCTGAACACATCATTTGTTCAAATGGAGCTAAGCAGTCTGTTGCGTTAGTGGTATCCGTACTTTGTCGAGATGGCGATGAAGTTCTCATACCGGCACCGTATTGGGTTAGTTACCCTGAAATGGTTCGTTTCGCCGGCGGAGTACCCATCGCTATACCGACGACGGTGGACTCGAATTATTTGTTGTCTCCAGAACAATTGGAGGCTGCAATAACCAAGAAGACGAAGATTCTGATTTTGTGCTCTCCATCAAATCCCACAGGAAGTGTCTATTCTCAGGCCCAAATGGAAGGATTGGCGGCAGTTTTGAGAAAACACCCACATATTTTTGTGATTTCAGACGAGATTTATGAGCACATCATTTATGATGCTAAACATATCTCAATGGCTTCGATTGATGGAATGAAAGAGCAAACCATTACTGTAAATGGCTTCTCTAAAGCTTTTGCTATGACAGGCTGGCGTTTGGGATATTTCGCGGCTCGCCCTGACATTGTCAAAGCGGCCTCCAAACTTCAGAGTCAGATGACTTCGGCTCCCTCGACGATCGCCCAGGTAGCTGGTATCGCAGCGCTTAGGCTAGATCATGCCGTTATTCAAAAAATGGTTGATCAATTTAGAAAGAGGCGGGATATGGTTGTCGAGTCCATGCGGAGTATACCGGGGGTTAAATGTCCCACTCCCGATGGCGCATTTTATGTTTTTCCGGACATTGGGGCCTATTTGGGTGGAAGGACGAAGTCTGGCCGCGAGATAAAAAGCTCAACCGACCTTTGTATGTATCTCTTGGAGGAGCACGATGTGGCACTTGTACCAGGAGATGCCTTTGGAGGTGAACGCGGAATGCGAATATCGTACGCCGCGTCTGATTCAGATTTGATCGAAGCGTGTAAAAGGATTCATTCAGCCTTTTCTGATATCGTCCGGGTCACTTCATGAGAGGGCACTCCACGGAAAAAGATCGCTATTGGCTTCATATTCTTTTGTTTTTTCTGACGCTGTTGTCCACAACTTGGGCGGGAGCTCAGATGACGGGCCGGTTTTTTGTGTATGAAGCTGCATCCCCGCTGTTCTCATTTGTTGGTCAACCCATTTCATGGCCATTCATTCTGGACGGTTTCCGGTTTGGAGGGTCCCTGCTTTTATTTCTTACAGTGCACGAATTTGGCCACTACTTCGCGGCCAGGCGTCATTTGGTTTCCACCTCACTTCCGTACTACATACCCTTTCCATTCAACGGAATTGGCACATTTGGGGCTGTCATTCGAATTCGTCAGCAAATTCCCAGCATGCGGAAGTTGTTCGATATTGGTGCCGCTGGTCCACTAGCCGGTTTTGTGGTTGCTCTAGTAGTGCTGATCGTGGGGTTTGCGACGCTTCCCGGACCGGATTACCTCGAGGGGATGCCGGGTCACGAACGACTAAAAGAGCATATCGCTCAAAATGGCGCCTTTCCAGATGAGATCATTTCTGAGGAGGCGGACGAACAATCCGTTACGTTGATGGTGGGCATGACGCCTCTTTATTGGTTGATATCGACATTTTTTGACGACGTTCCGCCGATGTGGGAAATGTACCATTACCCTTTGTTGTTCGCCGGGTGGCTGGGGTTATTTTTTACCGCACTCAATTTGCTTCCGGTTGGTCAACTTGACGGTGGCCATATTTTATACGCCCTCGTTGGCCCCAAATGGCATAGCTTGGTCGCCAAATCGTTTGTCTTGGTATTGCTTCTTTCCGGCGGAATCGGATTTATCCAAGAAATGAAGCCTGTCTTTTGGTCGTGGGATCCCTTAATAGGCGAGTTGGCATGGCCCATTTTGACTACCATTTTGTTTTTTTATGTGTACAAAATATTCAGGGGCTCATTTAGAGTTATTGCTCCCGTCTTAATAGTGTTGGTTGCCAGTATTGCAGGTGGATCGACCGTTGGCTGGATCGTAGATAAGGTTGGATATAGCGGCTGGCTAATTTGGTGCTTACTCATCATTTTATTGATCCGAGTGGATCATCCTCCGGTTGTGTACATGGAGCCACTTACAAGACGCCGAAAGATTTTGGCAGTCTTGAGTCTACTAATTTTTGCCCTGTGTTTCAGTATTAAACCGCTGTACATTGGGTAGCCCCTCACCATGAAGGGGTACTAGGGATATCGGACTTTTTAAATTCCTCACGAAACGTAACCATATCGATCTCGTTTGTTACCGACTGCTCTCCATTGTAAGTGAATTCCACGGCGTACTCGGGATTAAATGAGATATTGGTTTTTTCGATCGTTTTTGTTGATAGTCATTTCCGGCGTTTTGTCGGCGGGTTGCGATACCATGCCGGGAAATGAAAGTGGTATCCAGAATGCCCCTGAAGTGCATCCGGGTGAGGTATTCGTATCTCCTGAGATAATAGACACCGATCGGTTGGACTTTGTCAACGGAAAAGCAACCACTGAAATTTCAGTTTCGGTCACTTTAACAGATGAAGACCTCGACGTGTCCAAGGTTTTTGTTGTTGTTCAATCTCCTGTAAATGGTGCAAATCCTGCGGGCGAAGTTGAAATTCTTGTTTCCCGTAGTGGCCCTCGTACAATTGCAGTACCTCTAGAGCTCTCCGAAGGCGCATCCGGTGTTTACCAGGTTGTGGTGTTTGCCGCCGATTCTGGAGAACGAATCAGTAATCGTATTTTTGGATCTGTTCTCGTTATAGCTGGAAGTGAGCCTCCTGTCATCACTCAAATTGATATCCCGACTAGCGTCACACGGCCTGGTCCGGGGCAGCCTCCCATTAGCGTATCAATTGTCGCGCACGTGACTGACCCAGATGGACTGGATAATATTGCGCGGGTGGAAGTGCTCGTCAACGGGTTCTCTACTTTAAGGCTGTGCGATGATGGCGGCCAAGGCACGTGTAATTCAGGATTTGGCGTAAGTGGAGACGCTGTCGCTGGAGATGGCCTTTTCACGCTTACGATTCAATTGGATTCGAATAACGCTGCTGGTAACAATTTCTTTGAGTTTACCGCTATCGACCGCTCTGGTCTTAGGAGCCCCGGCGTCAGTAGAACTATTACGCTGAATTGATGAGAATTAAAGGAATCAAATCGACCATTTTCCTTTTGTGCATGTTTGCAACAGCAAGTGTGACTTTCGGACAACGCGCATTTTTAGTTGGACCACCACAATCCTCATTAGGCAATTCAAATGCCCTGATTGAAAGTCCATATGGAATCCTCAATAATAGTATTGCTAACCTCGATGCCAACAACGGGTTGGTATGGGTTGGGCCGTATCTGAACTTTTCCAGCAATCAAGGTGCATCTTGGTATCGGCCTGAAACAGATTCGCTTTTTGGAACTGTAAATCGCTTGTTTTCGATTGATGTTGAAGACGATGTTATTGTTGCAGGGATTGGCAGAAACGATGTAGTCGGGGGCCAAAGCATTCAAACGGCGGCTGGATTTTTAATTTCCGAAGATGGAGGCCTGTCATTTCAATATCGTTTCCCTCAATTGGATGGTCCTGAGGACGACACCCAGGTTTACGGTGTATCAACTCTTCCGGCCTTACCGGTAATCGTTCCTCAGCAAAGTCCCCCTTTCGATATTGATTATAATCCTACAAATGGGGATCTCTGGGTAGCGGGTTGGGCTAGCGGGATCAGAAAAAGCTCCGACATGGGCAGAACGTGGTCACGCGTGGTCTTGCCACCGGATAATTTGGATTTGATCAGTCCCGAAATACCCTACTCGTTTTCTGTCGAGCCGCAAAGAGGAAGTAATGGTTCTCTGAACCATATGGGTTTTTCTGTTTTGGTGGATAAACAAGGTCTGATATGGGCAGGAACGGCAGGCGGTTTAAACTTGTCGATTGATGGGGGAGTAGCCTGGCGCCGATTCAAAGGAGATGGTACGAGCCAATCGCTCACAGGTAATTGGATCATTTCACTTGAAGAACAGACAAACACTTCACCCTCAACCATTTGGGCAGCGTCTTGGAATACCGGTGAATCGGGAGGTGCTGCCGGTCAGTATGGCGTCACCATTCTGGAAAATGGGGGTTCTAGTATTCGGCAATCATTACTTGGAGAAAAGGTGTTTGATTTTGCCTTCAACGGAACGACCGTATACGTGGCTGGAGATAACGGTCTTTTTATTTCCAAAGATGCTGGACGAACCTGGGATTCCATTTCACAATTCAAGGATTCCGGGTCCTCTGGCAGGGTAACACGGCCTCATTCTAGTGTTTTTTCTGTTGAATATGATCAGGGTATACTTTGGGTCGGCACGTCTGATGGGTTATTACGTTCGGATGACGAAGGACGCACCTGGACTATTCTACATGCGAATATCCCACTTCATCCCGCTCAGGCATCGAATTCAGTTCCCAATAAAAACACGTATGCCTACCCCAATCCTTTTTCACGGGGAGAAGATTCTTTCGTTCGAATCAAGTATGAGGCTTCCGATGCTTTATCTGGGACAATTAACATTTTTGACTTTGGTATGAATGTAGTTCGGGAGTTTCGGGTTGATGTTCAAGCAGGTGTAAATGAATCGATGTGGGACGGAATGGACATGTCAGGAATCCCCGTATCCAATGGCGCATATTTTTATGAGGTGAACCTAGGAAAAAGCCGGTTCCGGGGCAAAATTTTGGTAATTGAATGAAATCAGTCATCAGTTGTTTATATCTGGTATGTTTGAGCCTGACTGTGCTTCCGTCCAGCGCCCAATATGCAGGTGCCTTCGCAAGAATGGGCTTTGGTGCACGAGGTCTTTCCATGGGAAATGCACTGGCAGCAGACGCTAGAAGCGATACCAGTCCGTATTACAATCCTGCATTTGCTCCTTTAGCTTCTGGTCAAAAGATGGAAGCTTCAGTCGCTACGTTGAGCTTTGATCGATCGCTACAATTTTTACAACTAAGTGCCCCATTGCAGAAAAAAGCGGGCTTTGCACTTGGAATCATTCATGCTGCGGTGTCGGACATCGACGGAAGAGATAATAGCGGATTTCATACCGCCAATCTTTCAGTAGACGAATACGCTGGGTTTTTGGCTTTTGGACTGAAGTTTTCTGAAAGGGTAAGCGCGGGAATTAACCTTCAAATGTTTCAAACGGACCTTTTTGATGGGCTAACTCCAGCTAGAAGCATTGGCCTTGATATAGGTTTTGTCTACCGGATTAGACCCTCATGGAGCGTTGGTCTTGTAGCTGACGATTTGTTGGCCCGATATTCATGGGATTCTTCCGACTTAGGAGGAAGCGGTAGCACAATTACAGACGCTTTTCCTCGTCGGATTCGATTCGGCATAAGCACGTATCAGCTGGATGGAAAACTTTCGATTCATAGCGAACTAGAATCGAGATTCTCATCCGTACGGTCGGAGGTACGGAAAACACGTGTCTTTGGTGATAACCCGGCTGAAACTAGCGAAGAGAAACTGCTGATATCACAAGAATTCAGGTTTAGGACCGGACTGGAGTACACTCCAATCGATGGTTTCGCTTTTCGTGCGGGGGTCGAACAGCTTGGGTCTGAAGTTTTAGATTCCATCCGCCCATCACTTGGTTTTATGGGTGAACAGAATGTCGGTGAATTGAAAATACGCGCCGAATATGGATTTGCTTACGAAGCGAAGGCCGGGGGCAAATTGCACCTCATCAGCCTAATTCTCTTTTTGTAGACTAGTATTAATTTGATGAAACGTATTTTATTTCTGGCTATAATCTGCGTCGCTTCCGTTCCTTCATATTCGCAGGATTCGGGATTGGCTTTTCTTAGGTTGGGTCCCGATGCAAAGTCTTTAGCCCTTGGGGACGCCGGTGTTGCCTCCTCAGAAGGGGCATATGCCACGTATTGGAATCCAGCGGGCCTAGCTAGACCTGGAGTTCGAGAAGTTGCTTTTTCCCACCATATTTGGATTGCCGACGTTCGGACTCTTGCCCTTCAGGGAGCCTTTTCCATCGGTGACAAAATGGGACTTGGTCTTTTTATTGTCGCGACTGGCTCCGGCGATCTAGAGGCTCGGAACGCCCCAGGGGAATCGGATGGATTCTTCAACGCGCAGTTTGTAAGCACCGGTATTTCTCTTGGTCGTTCATTTGGGCGAATTCGAGCAGGGGCAACAGTCAAATATCTCTCAGAACGCATATTTACCAGCTCTGCCAACGGTTATGCTTTCGATTTTGGATTACAAACGTCATTTTTAAGCGAAAGTGTACTTGCTGGCGTGACGTATTCCAACATTGGAAAGATGAACGAGCTAAATGTTGTCGCCACTAAGTTGCCAAAACTTTTGCGTTCTGGAGTCGAGTTTTTCCCATTTAGGATTTTGACAGAATCTGATGGTGCCCAACTATTAAGTACTTCGATATTAATTGAGTACTCCCGCAATTTTGCCACCGAAGAATCCCAAATTCATGTGGGTCTTTCGGGAGAAGTTCTGGAAACCGTTTCAGCTCGCTTGGGATATCTTTCAAATGACGCCCTTCGATCGTTTTCCGCCGGCATAGGGTTGGATATTTCAAATTTGCTGGTTGATTACGCCATTATTCCATTTGAAAATGGATTCGGTGGCCCTGCTCACATCATGACCGTGGCTTATTCCTTTTAGAAGCCTTTCAAGACGTGTTCCAGGGCATCCAATCCAAGTCCGGTTGCGCCTGTTCTACCTCGGAGAGAACACCAAAAATCCAACATGATCATTTGGGCCGCATGGATTGGTACAGCAATCCAAAAACTTTTAGAGCGCCAAACAAGCGCTCCAAGCGCTACTCCGCCCACAATAGAGAGAAGGGCTTCCGGGAAAGGTTTGTCAAAATGCATGATGGCAAAAGGCATGGCCTGAATGAAAATGGCCATAACGCCAAAAGCACGAGCGGTACCGAACAGTACAAATCCACGCCACAGGTACTCCCAGCCTATCCAATACAAAAGGAAGAAGGCCTCGTAAATAAAGAACACATTCCAATCGTTTCCGGCCTCTCTTAGATGAGGATAAGAAGATTGAAATGCAGAAGAATCGGACAAAACCCACGTTCCAACTAACACCAGCGGGAGATACACCGCGGTTACCTTTAATGCAAAGGAATAATCACCTAGACCAAGGCCCATATCGGTCCAGGAGGCTTTAAATCCAAACTTCAGGATACCAACCGGTATGACGAAGCCCAGCACACCTTGCACACTAAACCACCAAATCCAAGCTCCTAAGCCTCTCGCTTCAAGGTCAAATAGAGGAGCAATATCGGTTCTGAAAAACCCCCGATCTCCCCATTTCATTTGTAAAATGACTAGAAGTGCCGCTGCTAAAACAACAACCGCAGCTTGAATGTCAATGCGGCGAGCCGCTTGCCGGATACGATTCCATTCGGCATGAAGCGAAAGACTCATTTTGCAATTAGTCGGTTCTTGGAAGTTGAATACAAGGCTCGAGAATCACTCTTTAGACGTGCCTTTCCGCATGATACGAACTGCGGACAAGTGGACCGCTTTCAACGTGTTCAATTCCTTTTGCCTCGCCCATTTCTTTGAACCACTTGAATTTATCCGGGTGAACAAAGTCAATTACGGGCAAATGCATGCGGGTAGGTTGGAGGTATTGGCCAATCGTCATCACATTCAATCCAACGGTGACAAAATCATCCATCAGCGCCAACACTTCGTCATCTCGTTCACCTAAACCAACCATTATGCCACTTTTAGTGCGGAGTCCCTGCTCTTTTGAAATCTTCAAGACGTCCAAAGATCGTTGGTAAATGGCCTGTGGCCGAACTTGTTTATACAACCGGGGAACGGTTTCGACATTGTGATTCATTACCTCGGGGCGGGCGTCAATTACAATTTGGAGCGCCTCCCACACGCCGCGAAAATCAGGAATGAGCACTTCAATCGTAATTCCGGGGATATCTTCCCGCAATCTCTTCAGGGTTTCAGCGAAAATTGGAGCTCCGCCATCCTCGCGTTCATCACGATTAACGCTGGTTATCACGGCATGCTTGAGGCCCATCGTTTTTGCGGCCTTTGCAACTCGATTTGGTTCG
The DNA here is from genome assembly GCA_937876355.1 of uncultured Bacteroidota bacterium. GTDB lineage: Bacteria > Bacteroidota > Rhodothermia > Rhodothermales > UBA10348 > UBA10348. Next base: position 12,493 of record CALFHN010000012.1, read on the forward strand.
TCCCAATCCAGCCCTTCTTCTGGGCGACCAGTCATTACAGCACAAAAACCACAACTTCTGGTGCACACGTTTCCTAAAATCATAAAGGTTGCGGTGCCGGCAGTCCAACATTCTCCCATGTTGGGACATCTCGCGCTCTGACAAACAGTGTGCAAACTATTGTCATCAATGGTATTGACTAAATTTTTATACGTCTCTCCGTAAGGCAATTTAACCCGTAGCCAGTCTGGCCTGTTGCCCCGCACATTTTCGACTTGCGACACGCTTATCACAGGCAACTCAAGCATTCCATCTCCTCCTGGATCCTGGGCAGGAGCGGTCTTCAATTTTAACTCGCCGGGGCGAAGTCGTTTACTTTTTCCTTGTTGGTCTCCCATATTAAATTGTCCGATTGCACCAAAGAAGTCAGAATTCTGATGATAAAAACAAACATTTGCTGGTTCTTTAAGATCCCCTGAATGCGGCAAACACCTGATGAAGTTTACGTCTGAAACGCTATCTTGAGTCGTGCATCTATCATGCAAGTACGTTTTCAATTATCGACTTTATTAAGCAACAGGTCTCGTTTATGGGCAAAACACCTTCAAAATCCATTGGCCCCGGAGATGTAGAACAAATTTATTTGAAACATACTAATGCCGTGGGGATGATGCCCCTCGTGTTGGGGATGCAGTCAAGTCATGGCCTTGGCCTGATGGATGAAAACTCTGGTCGGACGTACCTCGACTTTTTTGGATTTTATGCATCCAGTTCGGTTGGGATGAACCATCCCAAAATGACAAATGACGAAGAGTTTAAAGAGCGCTTAATGGATGCTGCTTTGAACAAGGTTACGAATTCTGATATTCGAACGGTTCATATGGCTCGGTTCCTTGATACTTTTGGTCGAGTCGCCAAACCAGACTATTTGCCATATGCATTTTTTGTATCTGGTGGAGCTTTGGCGGTTGAAAACGCACTGAAAACAGCTTTTGACTGGAAGGTTCGCAAAAATTTTCTGAAAGGTTATCGGAAGGAAGTAGGCTTAAAAGTGCTTCATTTTGATCAGGCTTTTCACGGTAGAAGCGGGTATACCCTTTCACTGACAAATACCGCTGATCCTCGCAAGACGATGCATTTCCCGATGTTTGACTGGCCGCGAGTGTCAAATCCTAAGATCGAGTTTCCTATTGAGGATAATTTGGTTGATCTGATTCGTCGCGAACAAATAGCGTTAAATCAGGCAAAAAACTATTTCAGTTCGATGAAAGATGAAATAGCCTGTATTATTATCGAGCCCATTCAAGGGGAGGGAGGGGATAATCATTTTAGAAAAGAGTTTTTGCAAGCATTAAAAGACCTCTGTTTTGAAAATGATGCCCTACTGATCTTTGACGAAGTTCAAACAGGTGTAGGAATGACTGGTCATATGTGGGCTCACCAAGCAATTGGTGTTGAACCAGATATCATCGCCTTTGGTAAAAAGACCCAAGTTTGTGGAATTCTAGCTGGAAAGCGGTTGGATGAAGTTGAAGATCATGTTTTCAAAATGGGAAGCAGAATAAATTCCACCTGGGGTGGCAATTTAGTTGATATGGTTCGGTTTGACCGAATTTTAGAAATCATTGAAGAAGACGGACTCGTCGAAAACGCGAAAGTTGTTGGCGACCATTTGATGGGACTGTTGCATGCGCTTTCTCATGAAACGGAATCGGTAACAAATGTGCGAGGTATGGGGCTCATGTGCGCCATTGACTTACCTACACCTGAATTCAGAGACCGATTGTTGGAGCGTTGTTTTGATGAGGGAATTATAATCCTGGGTTGTGGGTATCGCTCGGTCCGCTTTAGATCTCCACTTACCGTAACTAAGGAAGAGATCAGCGGGGGACTTTCGTTGATCAAAGAAGCCATTTTCAAAATTGAAGAAGAATATCGTCCTTTTGATAAGAAAAA
>CALFHN010000013.1 GCA_937876355.1 uncultured Bacteroidota bacterium
GATACTCCGGAAAAACGCCGTTCGGCCTTAATGCCATTTTTCTGGTCTACCATTGCCACAGAAGGTCAAATGTTTGGCAACAGGCATCTTGGCAGTGAAGTCAACGTTTCTAATGATCAGGTATTTTCGTATCCAGGCTATAACGAAATATTAACCGGTTTTGCGGATTCTACGATCACCAGCAATGATAAAATTCCAAATCTAAACGTGACCATTCTAGAATGGTTAAACACGCAACCCGCTTTTGCGGGAAAAGTGGCAGCTTTTGGCTCGTGGGATGTGTTTCCTTTCATTATAAACGAAGAGCGGAGCGGGGTGGGTGTCAATGCCGGATTTGAGTCCGCGACAGGGGCATTAACTGAAAAGGAAACGTGGCTAAACGAAATTCAAGCGCAAACCCCATCGCCATGGAGCTCGGTTCGGCTCGATGTATTCACGCATAATTTTGCTCTGGAATACATAAAAAAGGCCCATCCTCGCATGGTGTATATCTCGTACGGCGAAACGGATGACTTCGCTCATGATCACGATTATGATCAGTATATCAATTCGGCCCACAGAACCGATCAATTTATTTCAGACCTGTGGAGTTGGGTGCAATCAGACCCTACGTATAAAGACAAAACGGCTTTTGTTATTGCAACAGACCATGGTAGGGGAGCAGAAGATCGGTGGATTGGCCATGGCATAGATTGGTTTGGATCCGAACAAATTTGGCTGGCCCTAATTGGGCCGGGCATTGAACCGCTTGGTGAAATAAACGGTGGCCCTAGGCTTTATCAAAATCAGATTGCTGGGACCGTGTCCCACCTTTTGAATCAGAATTATCAGAATAGAGTTCCGGTCGGAGAGTCGGTGTTGAAATGATATCAGATTTCGAACATGATCTAGATTTGTATTTTTTGGGTCCAAAGTCAGAACAGAGACAGTTTTTGGTCGAAGCCCTTCAATTGGTCTTGAATGACCACATTTTTTGGCGGCGAAACTATTTCCCGAAGGATCCGCCAGCCATTGCGTATTCCAAAGTTCACGGAGAAGATGCGCGCCATTTCAGGGAATTGTTTTTCACCGAATTGTTTGCCCTGATCTCTGATCTCAAATTGGACGTTCCGGTGTTCTCGCCCCGGTACATGGCACACATGATCTCCGAAACTACGCTCCCGTCTCTGGTGGCCTATTTTGCAACCCTGCTTTATAATCCAAATAACGTTTCCAGCGAAGCTTCGCCCGTTACGATTCGTCACGAATTAGAGGTTGGGCGAGAATTTGCAGGACTATTCGGATACGATAAGTCCAAATCTTTTGGCCATCTAACTTCTGGCGGAACGGTCGCCAATTACGAATCGATTTGGTATAACAAAGCTGGCCTATTTTTGCCTTTGGCTTTGGAGTTAGCTGAGCGGAACGAGGATGGGAAACAAGGTGCTATGGGTCCTGAAGATTTGTTCTCGCAGCTTAACGTACCGTTTGAAGAAGTTGATCTCAGGCTGAAGGCATTTTTATCCCATTCGGATGGTCCAGAGCAGAGATGGTCGGTTCTAAGTAAATACCTTATTTCATATTTGGGGGACTATACATTTAAACGTTTGGTCGAGTCTCAGTGGCAAACCCCGTGGGTAGAACCGGTCGTAATTGTCCCCAAAACGGCGCATTATTCGTGGTCCCGTGCCGCAAGCCTGTTAGGAATAGGGAAAAACAACTTTGTTCGGGTAGCGGTCGACAATGAATTCAGGATGCTTCCTAGCGCTTTATCCGATGTTTTGGAAACGTGCCTCACTCTTCGACGGCCCGTTTGGCAAATTGTAACCGTTGTTGGGACCACCGAATTTGGTACCGTGGACCAGGTCGATGAAATCGTAAAGGTACGAGATCGATTCACAAAACGAGGTCTGTTTGCGCCCATTCACGTAGACGCGGCCTATGGTGGATATTTTGCGACCATGTTTCAAAATGGGCATTTGGGAGAATCACCGGCTGGCGACGACTTAACCAACACACCAGAAGGGACCGTCACCGGAACTGTTTCCGGAAAAAAGGCTCATCCTTCGACGACTTTTAATCGGCAACAAAATGAATTCCATTTTGAGAACGAACCATTGATTCCGGCTGCATTTGAAGGCATCGCCGGTACGGATTCGGTCACTGTGGATCCTCACAAGGCCGGGTATACGCCGTATGGCGCAGGAGCAATTGTCCTCAAACACGGTTTTTTGAAAGATTTGGTGGCGGAAACTGCTCCATATTGCCTAGATCGGGAGGATACTACCCAGGAAGGGTCTTCATCGCCCCAATTAGGAAAGTTCATCCTTGAGGGCTCTAAACCGGGGGCTGTTGCGGCCGCCGTTTGGTTTAGTCACAAGCTTATTCCACTTAACAAAGATGGATACGGGCGCCAGTTGACTGTTCTTTGTGGAATTGCTCGAGAGTTTGATAGACTCGTTTCCGATCGATTTGATCTGCATTCACTTTACCGACCTCACACCAACATTGTCTGCCTATTGGCTCGGAAAACCGGAATCACCCGAATATCCGAGTTAAATTCGCTCAACGAATTCCTTGCGGCTAGGTTTGGTGTCAAGGAGGTCCAAAGTATTCAGAGTTATGACTATTTGGTGTCCCGCACTACCATCAACCTAGATAGCCCGTGTATTCTTTCTGACGCTTATTTGGCTGCTTTAACTCCCGACGATGACCACCTGACAGTATTGCGACTCGTGTTCATGAATCGTTGGGTTCAAGGGAGGGAGTTCTCTGGGGAAACGTATCTGATCGATTTCTTGAATGTGTTAGAACGTGCCGTCAAAGATCATAAAGTGGTCGGGGATTAGATACCTCGGGTCCTCGGGACCCTTGAATTACGTCACAAAGGCTAACCACTGGGTCGTGTTCAAAGAATAGATTCCATTTTTCCCCAATAGCCTGTGCCAGAATTTTCGCCTTCTCGTCAATTGTAGTTAGCGGCCACAAATCATATCCCATGTTCCATGCTGGGAGCAGGTGAG
>CALFHN010000014.1 GCA_937876355.1 uncultured Bacteroidota bacterium
CCGTTTGAACACGGTTCACTAGTTGCGCGACTTCGCGGCCTAGCATATCAATCACCAGCCGCTTCAAGAAGCAGCATAATCAACACGCAGGATTCCACTTAAGGACCTGTCCAGTTTTACAGGACCAGTATCAACAAGCAGGCGTGTTTACTGCCACTGCAACCGTTTCAGATGGCGTTCTCGCACAAATGGACTCCGTGACGGTAACCGTGGCATCCGGCGTGCAGAACGAGATAGATGCTACGGGGATATTGCCCACGAACTTTGCTCTCAAGGCCGCCTATCCTAATCCGTTTAATCCAGCCACAACCGTCACGTACGGCCTGCCTGTTGCGTCAGAAGTGCGCATTACGGCTACGGATCTTCTGAGTAGGCATGTGGCTACACTGGTAGCGGGAGAGGCGAAGTCAGCAGGTTACCACACGGTGCAGTTCAATGCTGGTGATCTTGCGTCAGGCACCTACCTTATTCGTATGGAAGCAGGGGACTTCGTGGCTACTCAACAGGTAGTGCTGCTGAAATAGCACGCGTATCAGAAGGGGGTAGCCCCACCCTCGCCAAATCACTTTTTACCCCCCTACCCTAGTCTATTCTGGGCAAATAGGACACGATTATTGTACCTATGTTGTACCTATAATAAGAAACCCCTTGCAGGCCAACGGCTTACAAGGGGTAGGGGTGGGTCCGCGTGGGCTCATAGACCCACCTGTTGACCTGCACGACTATACAAGCGGAGTCTACTTCGGGACCGACACGAGCGACAAGGGTTCTCAGACTCGCCGTGTGCTCAAACATTAACCATGGAAATCACTCTCCGGCAGGCGAATAGTATATTTAGGAATGGGTACTAAACAATCAAACAATCCGTTGCACGGCATAACGCTCGAAAAAATAGTAACCAAGCTATACCAGCACTATGGGTGGGATGAACTGGCTGACAGAATCAATGTGAATTGCTTTAAAAACGATCCGTCCGTAAAGTCGTCGCTGAAATTCCTGCGCAAAACTCCGTGGGCTAGAGACAAGGTTGAAAACTTATATACGGAGACATTTGCACCCCCGTCTCCCTGGGATGTATTGAAAACGTAAGGTTCGTTGTTGTCTTTCCGATGAGCAGGTAAGTAATCGATCCACATATCAAGCAGATGTTACGGACTCCCCTTCACTTTGCGACAATGATTAAAACCTCTAGGTTTCAACTCTCCCCCTTCACAATGGTCGATTTCAAAGCTTTTGTGCAAGAAATGCTAACTGATCCAAGGGTGGTTGAGCACTACCACTCTTATAAAACACTTACCGATCGTGCGGCAATTCACCAGCTGGCGCTCCAGGATTTCTGGAATCATTTTGAAAAAAGTAGAGAAAAATGCGATTTTGAAGTTTGGGCAGCTCGTGACGACGCCTCTATTCTTGTCGGGTGGGCAAGCCTCATTCACACCGAGTTATCAGACCGATATGGCGGTCCGGAACTCCAATACATGATACGAAGCGACAGACACGGTAAGGTAGTTGCCACAGAATTTGCGACTGCGGTGATGAAACACGCTCGTGAGCAGTTCCCAGACTGTGAGATAATTGCGACCGTGGACATCCCAAACAAAGGATCGATTCGAGTCCTCGACAAAACAGGATTTAGGCTGGAAGGTCAGATCGAAGCGTACGGCTCAACTGAAATGTATCTCTACAGAGCCATCTAACTAATCTAACCGATCTGTTAAAGTGACCGACGTATAACGGCTGGGGGATTTACGGCGGGCGAACACCCACCTTCCAGAAAGTAACTGTTTCCAACCGCCTCCGCCAGTCGAGCGAGTCCGTAACGTGCCCTTATTATACAGCTTCGAAAAACTGTTTTTCTAGAACAAAAAAGCTATAATCAGAAAACGGTAGGATTGCTTTCACCTTTTACTTGTCGAGCGAGACGAATGCGCAATTTTTCAGTTCTGATTTTTGTGGTGTTTCTGTTACCACTATCTCCATACTTCGCCTTAGGTCAGAATGGAAATATCCTTCAAGAGTTAGACTCGTATTGGGCGGTGGTTTCACGTGACATTGAAGCAGGAGACTATGAAAGTTCTCTTCTTGCCTATCACCCAGATGCAGTTTGGGAGGATGGAGGCACCGGTGTACTCAGAACAATGCTTGAATCTGATGCAATAGTTGAAACCAAAGAATTTTCAGATCGAGTCAAATCCGGCGATCTCAAAGTTGGAATAGAATTCAGATTTGCGTCTAGGATAAACAATCACAACACCGCGCATGAAATCTGTTTCGTTTATATGTGGGTTCAAGAAGGTGACACTCCTCCTAAACAGAACGATTAGGCTTCAACATCTATTGCATCCAATCTTTCATAATGATTTTGACTGACCGCTGAACTGGCACCAAAAAAGTCGGTAACGAGGCAAATAAAGACACTTTTCATGAGAAGATGGAAATGAGGTAAAATTACTCGACTCGATGGCTTCAGGAGCAATTATGATAACAATTTCATACAATTACAACTGGATCCAGATTTGATAATCTGTCCAATTATGTCATTATCGGCACAAGGGATCCCTCATCAAACAGCCCTTAGTTTTACCAAGACCGTTTAAATTCGAACGCCAGTGAACACCCTTTCCCGTCCTAAACGTCTTGAGTCTCTCGACACATTGCGTGGTTTGACAATCGCCGGCATGTTGCTGGTTAACAATCCGGGCTCCTGGAGCCATATTTTTTGGCCATTGGAGCACGCTGCTTGGAACGGGTGGACGTTCACAGATCTCGTCTTTCCCTTCTTTTTGTTCATGGTGGGCGTCGCCATGATGTACTCTTTTCCAAAAAGACTCGCCGAAGGGGCTTCCCGAAGTGAATTATTCGGTCATGTTACTAGAAGAGCAGCTTCCTTAATGCTTCTTGGATATTGGGGTTCTACCTGGACCGGTGTTTTGTGGAGCAATGGTGTCTTTGGGAGCAATGTAGAGACCTTTAATGCAGGAAGCGTTTTATTTCGAATTGGTTTTGTTGCCTTGATGGCTGGAGCTGTGGTTCTCCTCGCTGGCACCCCAAATTCAAAAAGGTGGTGGAATATTTTCGGGAGCGGAATCGTCTTTTTTTTGGCCGGATTGGCCATGAATAGTTTTTCTGACCCTTTATTTTCACGCATTTTGGGGATTAGAATCCCGGGAGTTTTAGTTAGAATTGCCTGGTGCTACTTCTTGGCATCTGGTATCTACTTTTTAACCCCCAACCCGAAAGATATCATAAAATGGACGGTCGGCTTGCTGGTGGTTTATGCCGTTTGGATGCAGCTCATCCCCATTCCGGGATTCGGTTTTGCGGACCTTTCTAGGGCTTTTCCAACGGCCGAGACGCCTCTAAACGAGCTCTTTTCGAATTGGGCATATTATATTGATTACAATGTGCTTGGTACGCATACGTGGAGTGCCCGTCGGCTTCTAGATGCCAGCGGAAATCTGATTTGGTCATTCGATCCAGAAGGATTTATTTCGACCATTTCTGCGACTTGTTCTGTGTTGCTTGGAATTTTAACCGGGCAATGGCTAACTAAGAAAGACCCTAGCGATTCAGAGAAGTTAAACGGCCTTTTCGTGGCAGCTGGGTGGTTGATGGGGTTAGGCCTAGTAATGAGTATTTGGATACCAATCAACAAAAATCTCTGGACGAGTTCCTACACTGTTTTCACAGCCGGAATGGCTTTGATGACATTGGCCATACTTTTTCACGCGGTGGATATGAAAGGCTTCAACAAATGGGTCTACCCTTTAGTGGCTTATGGTCGAAACGCTATTTTCGCGTTTGTGGCCTCGGGAATGATGGCCAGCGCAATGGGGCTTATTAAGGTTGGGGATGGTACTTCTCTTAAAGCTTTCCTATTCCATTCCATGCCCGGTAGTCCGGAGTTTGCTTCGTTCCTATTTGGAATCCTTTTTGTGTCTTTTTGGGCACTAATTGCAGTCCTTCTGGATCGAAAAAAGATCTACTTCAAGGTGTAAGACCCGCGGGTCACGGAGAAGGGCGGCGGGTCAGGGCGCGGCGCTGCTCGGAGGCGCGGGACGGCGGGGAGGAGCCGTCATTGGGGCCTTTCTGGGTTTTATAAACACCCTTGCTGCCAGAATGGCTGCCAGAATTACCGCATAGGTAATTGGCTCGCTCACATCGGCTTTCACCAACCATAAAAAGTGAAGGACTCCCATCGGGGCGATTAAATAGATAAGCATGTGCAATCTGTTCCAGTTCTTTCCTCCCATTCGCCGAATCCAACCAGTCGTGCTTGTCAGAGCAAGCGGGATCAGGCAAAGAAATGCCAAAAACCCGACCCAAACCCAGGGGTGTTCGATTACGTCGGCCCAAATCAACCCAAAATCTAACGAGTGATCGAACACGAAATAGCTAAAGGCGTGAAGCGTGGCGTAAAAAAAGGCAAATAGGCCAGCAAGCCGCCTAAACTTGATCAAGGAATTCCAGCCGCTCAATCGCCGAACTGGGGTAACTGAAAGCGTAATAAAAAGCAGAATGAGCGCCGAAAGCCCCGTCCGATGCTGGATCAATTCTACTGGATCATTCAAGATGAGAAGTCCTTGAGTGAATTGGTATATCTGAAACAGAAGGAGCGCGAGCGGAGCGAGCGCGGCTAACCACGCCAAAATCTTCAATACCGTTATCTGCCGCATTTTTTACTGCCCAAGGAAAAAGTACAACACGGCTTAATATTTCTTGCGAAGATC
>CALFHN010000015.1 GCA_937876355.1 uncultured Bacteroidota bacterium
CTAAGACAGGTCGGGTCACCACAAAAACGGTCCCGCTTTCTACATGGCTCTCCACTTGCAGAGAACCTCCATGAGCCTCTGCGATAGCCTTTGAAATAGCTAAACCCAGTCCGGTGCCCTGCGATTCCTCACCTCCAGACCGCGTCCGGGCATGCGATCCTCGATAATACCGATCAAACAGACGATCAATGTCTGATGGCGCTATCCCCTCTCCATCATTAGAAACGGAGATTTTAACTACGTCGTCAGCACGGCGAGCTAAAATCTCAATATGCCCATCCTGGTAAGAATATCTGACTGCATTTGAAACGAGATTGGTCAATAATCTTAGAAGTCGCACGCCGTCTGCTCGAATAATTGGCATCGAGTCCTCGATAGAACTTTGAACCACAATCCCTTTCGCTTTTGCCGCTGACGAATTAGAAGAGACAGCATCTGAAATGATCTCCGCGATAAGAACCGGTTCCAATTGAAGCCTTGGAACCGTGCTTTCTAGCCGGCTCAATTCAAACAAGTCATTAATGAGGCCGCCAAGCACCCTGCTTTGTCGCCTGGCGCTCTCAACAGACTCTTCGGCATCTGCCGAGCGGTTTTCAGTTCTAAATCGTCCAGCCTCTTCTAAATGAGCCTCTACTGCGGCCAACGGTGTCCTTAGATCGTGCCCCACGTTCGCAACCAGTTCTCTGCGTATTCGGTCTGATTCTTTTAGGGCATCGATGCTGCCTTGGACCTTCTCTGTCATCTGATTTATGGCCCCAGACAAGCTGGCAAACTCATCATGGCCTTTTACCAAAAGTCGAAGCCCGTAATCACCCTCTCCAATTCGGCTCACCGTAGCCGCGATCTTCTTCAAAGGTTGTACCAACCACCACGTAAAGAACGCCCCCAGTAATAGAGCGATAAAAATAGACAAGCCCGCAACAACTCGAATCGATCTTTTAAAAGCTTCATTCGTGTCTGCGAGCTCAAGTCCAAGAGACTGCGTAATGGGTTGCACCACTATAATGCCGACAGGGAATCCACCTGTATCTAATAGTGGAGCAGATGCAAATCCGCCAGGCACAATGGTGTCCGTTGCATCCACAATAATCTGGACGAACGTGTTTTCGAGATCCAAGATATCTGGAACAACAGGGACTACCGTCGAATCAATAAAACCCTCTGGAAATGCATCCAATGATGGATAAATCATCTCATTGACGTTTCCACCGAGGTCGATAATGAAGAGTGGATCAGGAAAACGATAACCCAAATCCAATATTAGATCTTCCGAAAAATTGGAAAAAAAAACTTCATTGGATGCAGATCGCCGCTCTATTTCTTCTGAAACGGCATCCAAACGGGCCGTCAAGGCGACGCTTGCGAGTGATAGTTGCTGGTCGCGTGCATACCATGCCGTGAACCCAACAGCTAGAATTCCAGTGGCCAATTGTACAGTGATTAAAACCACAGCCACTTTCCAAAAAACGGAATCGAATAGTCGCTTCTGTCCAGAAATTGGCATCGAATTTAATCTGTATCTGGAGATTGAAACTTGTACCCAACTCCCCAAACTGTTTTGATGAAATCTGGATTCCCAGGGTCCTTTTCAATTTTGGATCGAAGGCGCTGGATGTGAGAATCTACCGTTCTATCATAGCCCTCGTATTGAATATCCCACACCTTATCCAATAGTTGCAGTCGTGAAAAGGGTTGATCGACTTGCCGGGCCAAAAAAACCAACAGGTCGAATTCCAAGACGGTTAACACAATCGAATCAGTCCCAACTAAAACAATTCTCTTGTTGACATCGATATGCAAGCTGCCCACGTCAATGATTGTATCAATGTCCGCCTTCTTTTCACTGTTTTCTTCTGTGAGGCGGAGCCGTCTCAATGCAGAACGAACCCGGGCCACCAATTCACTCAGGCCAAAAGGTTTGGTTATATAGTCGTCAGCGCCCACCTCCAGTCCTACAACCCTATCCATTTCTTCAGACCGAGCAGTCAACATGATAATGTACATCAAGGGATGGCTAGCCCTAATGCGTCGACAGACCTCAAGCCCATCCAATTCAGGCAGCATAATATCTAGGAGAACTAAATCGGGAGGATTGAGAGCGACTTCAGCAAGTGCGCCGGTCCCCGTTGCTGCCGTGCGGACGTCATATCCTGATTCGGTCAATCGACGTGTGACCAATTGACTTAATTCGACGTCATCTTCAACGAGAAGAATGTTTGGTATTGCTGGCATGATGGCCCAAATTCTGATTTTCGGTCAATATAGGTGAATTAGATTCTTTCGCGTCTACCAGAATCAAAATTCCATAGTTTTGTGACAACTCGGATTCCAATCCTAAGTATACTTGGTTGAAATCAATCCTCATAAACACTCCCGCCACCGGCTGAAATACAGTTACAATAGGTACAAATCGATGAGAACTAGCAAAGTGGTCCTTTTGGGCTTTTTTCTGCTAAGTCTGGCGGGAACAGCAGAAGCACGTCAGCAAAACGAAAGAAGGTTAGTGCGTTCGTGGGCTCAGAACCAGCAAAAAGCCCTTTCTGGCTTCACAAAATTTGGCGTTAGGGCAACAGTCCATCACGTCGTAGATACTGGGAACGGAAAACGAGAAGCCGATATCGAGATTCTATTTTCGGGCGATCCCAGCCTTCCTAGACATAGGCCTGAAGTGGAAGAGTTTATACTCAACGGCGAAAAACTAGATACTTCAGAACGACGGAGGGTCCAACAAAGCCTTACATCGATGATGAGTCCAGAACTTGGCCCTTTGCTTTACGACTTTTCTTCCCCGTTTCAATCTTTGAAACGAATGCGCGCAGTTGGAGGACCTTTTCCCGAGGCTATAGATGGTGAGCAATTGATGCGATTCAACTTTGTTGCCGAAGGACCCGAAGAACGTCCCGAATTTGGAAACGATCGTCGCCCACCTCCACCTGGGCGCGGACAGCAACGACCAGGTTTTGGTCCTCCAGGTAGAAATCAAAGAGGATTGCCAATCGGTGGCGCACCCGAAGAGAGGGTTTCATTTTGGTTCGATCAAGACGTTGAAAGACTTGTCATGTCTTCCTCAAAATTGATGTTTCCAGGGCGGCGTATGTTGGAAATCGAGTCCACCTATGAGCGTATCGACGGTGTCGACGTCCCTGTATGGCGGACCATAAAGGGAAGTTTCCCCATGAAACGGCGGCTTCGGACCACAACCGTCAATCTTGAACACGAAACACTGTATTCAGATTATACCTTTACCAAAGAGTAAGGAACCAATCGGGCCGAGAGGCACATAACTGTGCCATGATAGAACAATTGAACTTTTCTGAATTTCGTGCCCTGCTTACCTCCGGGTTGTCTCAACCTCTGCCCGGTCAGGCAGCTCAATTTCAAATGGCACCATTGGCTCGAAAGCAGCCTGAGATGGCTTCGGTTCATTCAAAAAAGTGCCGCGAAGCCGCAGTTCTGGCCCTCTTTTATCCTTGCTCAAAAGGCAAAGCAAAACTTCTTTTGACTCTTCGGCCGGAGGCCATGACCAAACATGCCGGCCAGGTCGCCTTTCCTGGGGGGCGTCGAGAAATAGGAGAAGAACTGGTTGAAACCGCTCTTAGAGAAACGGAAGAGGAGGTTTTTGTACCTAGGAATAGTATTGAAGTGTTAGCCCCCTTGACCCCTTTGTATATCCCACCTACCAATTTTTGCGTCTATCCCTTTGTGGGAATGGTAGAAGAACGGCCTGATATGACCAGGGTGTCGGACGAAGTCGCAGTCATGTTTGGAGTTCGCGCTCACGAACTGGTCCTTCCAGAAAAACGTGAAGTGTTTACCCAGGAATTAGCTGGTCAAATTCGAGAAATTCCCTTCTTCGCCTTTTCCGGGTATCAGATTTGGGGAGCGACCGCGATGATGATGAGCGAATTGGCCGCTGTAATCAACCCTGGCCTCTTGGACTTGGACCCAATAGTCTGACCCGTCCCGTTTAGGATATGCCTAGCTGGGAAAGCGCATCAATAACCATCCTCTCGGCTAATTCTTCCGATTCTGCTTCTGCATAAACACGTAACACAGGCTCCGTCCCTGATGGCCGAATTAACAACCACGCGTTTTCCATTCGATGCTTATAGCCGTCCGTTGTCTCAAGGCTCTGGACGAGTAAACCGGAGATCTTTTTCAAGCCACCTTTTTCCTTGAGAAGGACTAAAACCGTCTCCTTTTGGGCCTCGGTTGTATGGGCGTCGATCCGAAAATAGCCGTGATATCCATACGCTTCATGCAGATCCGCAACCAATGAAGATAATTGTTTGCCTCGCCGGGCCATCATTTCTAATATGACCAACCCAATAAAAATGCCGTCTCTTTCTGGAATATGCCCTTTCACAGCCATTCCCCCTGATTCTTCCCCACCGACCATCACATCTCCTTTCAGGATTTTGTCACCGATGTACTTAAATCCAATCGCAGTAGTCTCCAAAGAAATCCCGAGCGCCGCACACATTTTGTCCAACATGTCGGTGGTCGAAAACGTTTTTACTACCGATCCCGTTAGTCCTTTATCTGTGTGTAAATAGTCTACCAGTAGGGCCAACAACCGATGAGAATCGACATAATTGCCATGTTCATCGGCCATTCCGATTCGATCTGCATCTCCATCGTTTGCAATCGCCGCATCCGCTCCGTTTTCGACAATATCTGCACGCAAGAGGTTTAAATTTCGTTCGATTGGCTCCGGTGGAATACCGTCAAAACCAGGATTAACCGAGCACCGGCGCTCAATTACTCTGTCAGATCCAAGCAGGTACGATAAAATTCCTTGACCTGCCCCGTACATAGCGTCGTGGACTATTGTAATGCCAGATTGCCGAATCAAATCTAAATCTACTACGGTGCGCAGATATTCGGTATACAATTGTTTTATGGGCAACAATTCCGCCGAGCCATTTTGAAGTAAATTCGAAAAAAGTGGATATTCCTGAGGCTCGAAGTCTTTTATACGACTTTCGACATTGGCCACCATTTCAGGTAACGCAGAACCTCCAAAGTGTCCCTTTATCTTGAATCCGTTGTATTCAGGCGGATTGTGACTAGCCGTGATTACGATTCCTGCGCAATGCCCGAAATGTGTTGTGGCCCATGAAATTGCAGGTGTTGGAGCAAACTCGTCCCCACAGACCACCCTAATGCCCATGGACGCCAATACGACGGTAGTATGTTCAGCAAAGTCGCGCCCTCTAAAACGGGTATCGTAACCGATGACCACGGATGCACTAGCTCCATACTCATCCAGTAACCATTCTCCTGTCGCCCTTGCAACCCGCTCCAAATTGTCAAGCGTAAAACCATCTCCAATGATGGCCCTCCATCCGTCAGTTCCAAATTTTATGGTTGAACGAGATTGTGACATGTAAAAAGGAGGGTTTGAAATGATACGGTCGACTTCGAAAGATAAGGCGCTAATATTTGCAAGGATGCTCGATTCAAATTCGAAAACCTAAATCTGCCCAAGTCTATTTCCGAAAATCAACGAGAGGTACTTGGCCGGCTTTCAAGTAGCTCTCTTGCACTACTTAATGATGACTCCGTCACTTCAGCACCACTTAAAAGTGAAGCGACTTCAACACGCCGTTCCAATTCCGAAAGCTTCACCATCGAAGTCTTCGTTTCGCCGTTTTCAGTCCATTTTTTAACTTTAAAATGGGTTTCACCAGCAGCGGCCACCTGCGGAAGATGGGTGATGGCAATGATTTGATGATAGCGGCCCAATTCCAACATACAATCCCCAACTCGTTGGGCGATGGCACCAGAAATGCCTGTATCTATCTCATCAAAAATCAAGATCGGCATGCGAGCACTTTTCGCTAAAATTGATTTTAGAGACAGCATTATCCTAGAAACTTCACCTCCCGAGGCCACTTTGGTCATTGGCATCGGATCTACCCCGGGATTTGTGGACACAAAAAAGACTCCGGAGTCCACACCCCTTGGACCAGCGGCGAATTGGTCCGGGCCACTTGTCACCCAGCCATTAGGATCTGTTTTCCTACTCATTTCGACCACAAACCGACTATTCGGCATGCCCAACGTAGCCAATTCCTTCACGATAGCCGATTCAATTTGAGCAGCCACGTACAGTCGTTTGGAAGATAGGCGCATGGCCACATTAGATAATTGATCACATGCCGCCGAAAATTCGACCGTCAATCGTTTTAACACACCTTCAAAGTCAGATGCGATGGTATACCGTTCTTGAATGTCTTCACGATGGGCAAGCACAGCTGATATCGTGCCCCCATATTTCCGTTTTAAACGATCAAAATCAATTAGGCGCTCACGAATTTGCTCAAGTCGTTCTGGATTAAATTCAATTCGGGAATTATAATCTTGAAGAAAGGAGGCGGCTTCTGAAACCGAAATTTGTGCAGAAGCTATTTCAGCACGAACCGTTTCAAATCCGTCATCTATTCGAGCAAGATCTTGGAGCTCATTCCGAGCTCTAACCAAGAGATCTCCAATCGCGGAATCAGAGTTATACAATAGGTCGAATAATGAAGACGTGGCTTCGAATAAACGCTCTGCATTTGTTAGAATTCGCCTTTCAGCCTCAAGTTCATCCTCTTCATCTTGCCTAGGACTGATCTCGTCGATATCTGATATCTGATACTCCAGCATTTCGCGCTCTTGCTGCAATTCTCTTTCACGGCTTGCAATTTCATCCCTCCGCGCTGCAACAGATTTTACGCGTTCGTAGTGTTCGGTATAAGAACGAACCAAAGACTCCAGCCCTCCAAATCCATCTACCAACTCTAGATGAGTTTCCGTTCTGAGCAAGGACTGGTGTTCATGTTGCCCGTGTAAGTCCACAAGCTCGGTTGCGACCTGTTTGAGGAGGGTCAGGGTTGCTGGAGAATCATTAATAAAAGCTCGGCTCTGAGTTGGACTGATTTCCCTTCTTAAAATCAGAGTTGGAGCATCTTCTATTCCGTTTTCGCGGAGAAGCGATAGTATGGATTCCTCAGTGGAAGCCTCAAAAACACCCTCGACTATGGCTTTTTTACCGCCAGGTCGAACAACATCCATTGACGCTCGATCGCCCAAAATTAATTTCAACGCCCCTACAATGATCGATTTCCCTGCGCCTGTTTCACCCGTAACGATGTTCAGGCCAGAATTAAATTCGACCTCAAGCTCATCAATGAGTGCGAAGTCTCGGATGTAGAGGCGTAATAACAAAATGGGTTTAGATCAAAGTTTGCCGTGGCAATGTTTGTATTTTTTACCACTTCCGCAAGGGCAGGCATCGTTTCGACCCACTTTGTCGTCAGCAATAACCGGTGCAGACTTAGCACTCGGATCTTTTCCGGCAGCCTGATTGGCGCCAGAACCGCCCACTCCAAAGGATGACGAAGGTGCATCATGGGTTGTTTTAGCCTTCCGTGGATCCAATCTACGGGGTGCACTTGTTCGAGCAGCCTCACGCTGTTGGTTGACCAACGGCCCGCTTCTAAAGACGAAGGATACGACCTCTTCATTGATGGTCTCCATCATTTCAGCGAAAAGTTTATAGGCCTCCATTTTGTACTCAATCAGAGGATCGCGCTGACCATACGCCCTAAGGCCAATTCCTTCTTTCACTTCATCCAGGTTGCGAAGGTGTTCCGTCCAATGGTTGTCAATCAAAGACAAAGAGGCGACGCGCTCTAGCGCATCATTCACTTCCTGACCATTTGATGAAACAGCATCCTCAACTCGCACTACAGCGCGCATAATGCGTCGTCCGTCGGTGAAATCGACAAATACTTTTTCCGGTCTAGTCTCTTGATTGCTGGCTTGAAGTTGTCGCATACTTTCGCCAAACGGTTTGGCCAATGCCGCCCGCTTGCGCTCGTACATTTTTGTAGCGTCCTCAAAAATGCGATCTGCAACACCTTCGTCTCCCAATTTGTGGAAGGTCTCGAGGTCCATATCAAAATCAAATGCCAAGAGGCGCAATAGGTCTTCGCGAAGCAGCTCCATGTTTCCTTCGCCGTGGTGCTCCTTCACGAGCCGGTCAACGATCTGGCTCAGTTGGTCTTCGATATCCCCGGCAAGGCGTTCGCCTTTGAGGGCATGATTACGACGATCATAAATTACATGGCGCTGGGCATTAAGCACATCATCATATTCCAGCTGTCTTTTTCGTATCCCAAAGTTGTTTTGTTCAATTTTTCCCTGTGCTCGCTCTATACTTTTATTCACCCAAGGATGGGTAATCACAGCACCATCCTCAAGATTTAACCGATCCATAACCTTGGCAACACGATCTGAACTAAAGAGTCGCATTAAATTGTCGTCGAGCGAAACATAAAACTGGCTTTCGCCCGGGTCTCCCTGACGCCCACTTCTACCGCGAAGCTGCAGGTCAATACGACGGCCCTCGTGGCGTTCGGTACCAATGATGGCAAGTCCTCCCCTTTCAATCACTCCCTCTCCCAACTTGATGTCCGTTCCACGTCCAGCCATGTTAGTTGCAATGGTGACGGCTCCCTGCTGACCAGCCTCAGCTACTATCAAGGCTTCCGTTTTTGCCCGATCCTGTTTGGCATTCAAAACATTATGCTTGATTCCTGCCCTAGTCAGCATTCTGGCATACGTTTCAGAGGAATCCACACTGGTGGTACCCACCAATACTGGCTGTCCTTTCTCGTTATACTCTTTAATCTTGTCGAGCACCGCGCCAAGCTTTTCACGTTTGGTACGAAAAACAAGATCGTCAAGGTCCTTGCGGGTCACCGGCCGGTTGGTAGGGACAACAATGACCTCCATTTTGTAGATCTTGGCAAACTCCTCGGCCTCAGTCTCGGCTGTTCCCGTCATCCCGGCCAACTTGTGGTACATCCGAAAATAATTTTGAAGGGTAATCGTAGCGTACGTTTGAGTAGCAGCCTGAATTTTTACCCCTTCTTTGGCCTCGATGGCTTGATGCAAACCATCTGAGTAGCGCCGGCCTCCAAGCACACGACCAGTATGCTCATCGACGATCATAATTTTCCCTTCTTGGACGATATACTCCGTGTCCTTTTCAAACAAGATGTACGCTTTCAGAAGCTGTTCGATAGCATGTAGACGAGCTGCAGCCGCAGAATATTCGGTATAAAAGCCTCTTTTTTTCTCAGCCAACTCATTTTGAAGAACTCGAATATCATTTTCGAGCTTGTGTGCTCTTTTTTCTTCCGTCAGGCTTGCATCAGCGGCTAGCGCCTCTTCAATCTCCTTTGTTTTAATTTTTTCTTCTTTCTCCAACGTGGCTACGATTTCGCCTAAATCAGGGAGAATAAAAAGGTTTTCGTCTTTGCCGGCGGCGCGTCCAATGAGCGTTCGCCCTTTTTCACTCATTTCAATCGAACGCTGCTTTTCGTCATACGCAAAGTGGAGTTCGGCATCCACTATAGGCATGTTTTTCGCGTTGTCTTGCAGGTAATAATATTCTGTTTTCTGCCGTAATTGTTCAAGACCGGTTTCCTGTAAAACCTTGCGCAACTTCTTGTTACGAGGATAACCACGATGGGCGCGGAGAAGACATAATCCAGCTTCGGTCTCGAACTGCGAAGCAGCTTTTGAATTTCCAGAATCAAGTGCTTCGTCTCGCTTTTTAAGAAGTTTTTCAGCTTCTGCAATAAATCCGGCAACCATTTTCTGTTGAGACAGAACCAGCTTTTCTACATTGCCTTTAAATTCTTCGAATTGAGTCTCATCAGATTGTGGGACCGGACCGGAAATAATAAGCGGAGTTCTGGCTTCATCAATTAAGACCGAATCGACCTCATCTACGATTGAAAAATGATGGCCGCGCTGCTGCAGGTGTTCTGGATCATTTACAAACGAGTTATCACGCAAATAATCAAAACCAAATTCATTATTCGTTCCGTACGTGATGTCCGCGGCATAGGCATTTTTACGGCCTTCCGTATGGGGCTCGTATTTATCAATTACATCTACCCTGAGGCCTAAAAACGCATAAACTGGTCCCATCCATTCAGCGTCACGCTGAGCTAGGTACGAGTTAACCGTAATCAGGTGAACTCCTTTTCCAGCCAAAGCATTGAGGTAAACGGGAGCAATGGCCACAAGCGTTTTACCTTCTCCGGTCTTCATCTCCGCGATGTCACCTTTGTGAATAGCTACACCGCCTAACAGCTGAACGTCATACGGAACCATATCCCAACGGACCGTTCTCCCGCCGGCTTCCCACTCTGTTCCAATCATTCTTCGGCAGGCATCCTTAGCAACAGCAAACGCCTCGGGTAGAATTTCCATCAGCGCATCTTCCAATGCCGTGTACCACTCCTTATCGAGCTCATCCAACTCATCATACAGATCAAGGCGCTCATCCGTGGACATGGAATGGGCTTGCCCATTGTCCTCGGCCACTTGCCGATCTTTAAGTTGTTTGTTGATATCGGCACGATCCTTTTCTATGCCACTAAGTGCTTCAGCAATTCGCTCCCGGAACTCACCCGTTTTTGCCTGAAGCTGTTCGTCAGTCAGAGATGCGAGCTTGTCGTATTCTGCATTAATTTGACCCACATACGGCCAGAGCTTATTAATAGAGCGTTCTTGGCTGTCACCGAAAATCCGTTTGAGTACTTTAAGCATATTCAAGTGTATAAAAAGCGGAGGGCCTCAATAATCTATAACATCAAAGCGGTAATTTGTCTTCCCTTAAGAAGGAAATCAACGCCGATATCCTATCCTTTCAATCATAGTCACACGCCCTTAATCAGGGCATCGTTCCCATCAACTATTGTATTCTCTAATCGTTCGCATTTTTAGAGATTCAATTGACTTTACTTTAGAGAACATGGTTCTGGGGTAGCGGTTAAAACTGTGATCGCACTATCAAACCGCCCAAAAAAGACTGATTATCACTTGAAATTACGGAAAACATTGCCTTTTTGCCGCTTAAAGTGCATTTGTACGTCATTGGTGCTAATTGGAGTGTTTATAGCGCCTGTTTCGAATGTTTGGGCTCAAATCCAAACTTCTGGATTTTCTGTTTTGCAATTAGACGCCTCCGCGCGGAGCGCGGCCTTGGCCGGTTCAACTACGGCTCTTCGTGAATCAAACGGAAGTGTGCTCTTCTCAAATCCGGCCCTACTGACGCCCAGGGCAGATCGTCGATTGGCATTTTCCTATTTGAATCATATTTCAAACATCAATGCAGGCTGGCTTTCCTACGCTAGACAGTTGGATTCGCTGGGCACCGTAGCCGTTGGTTTGCGATATTTATCCTTCGGGTCCTTTGACGAGCTCGACCAACAAGGCGTAAAAACGGGCACGTTTGGCGCCTCCGATATAGCCATCTCTATTGGAGCGGCACGGTCGTGGAGAAATGTTTGGTCCTACGGAGCCGCCCTTCATCTAACCCGGTCGGCAATTGCCTCCAATTCGGCCTCGGCAACGGCTATTGATGCAGGAATTGTATATGATAATCCAACCTCAAGATCCACCTTTTCTGCGTCGGTCCATAATTTAGGAATTGTGCTGTCCTCAGTTGGAACTCGGGCAGACAAATTGCCTTTGGACTTTCGGATCGGACTCACCCAAAAACTGGCCTATTTGCCACTCTTGATTTCGATTACAGCCTACCGACTTCATGAACTAGACGGAGGTGATCCAGAAAACGGCAGTTTCTCCGCTGTTCTAAACCATGTGAAACTTGCCGGTGAGTTTCAGTTTAGCGAAAGTTTTCAGGTGCGATTTGGCTACGACCATCGAAAACATCAGGACTTGAAAATTAAAAGCAGACTGGATATGGCTGGCTTTAGTACTGGGCTAGGTTTGGTAATCGCCAAAATTGGATTCGACTACTCGTTCAATTCTTGGTCTTCCCTAGGCTCCCTGCACCGATTTTCAATTGTGAGCAGTTTGTAGGACGTAACATCATGGTTTGGACAGAATAGCCGTCTACCTATGGAAGGGGGTTTCAACCGTCCAAAAGTCCTTGCTTGCGAAAGTAGATCATCGTGGTATCAAGCGTTCCGTGACGCATACGTTGTTTGACGTCTTCTACCGCCATCCCATCGCTTAACCAAAGAAGAGCGGCCGTGTGAGTCAAACTGTGCGGAGAAATACCATCTTTTTTTACCCCGGCGAATTCTAGATGGGTGTTAATTCTGCTGCGAACTGAACGAGTGTTCAGCCTTTTGCCTTCTGATCGATGTCCGTGAGACACAAAAAGGGCATCTTCAGGCCGAATTCGCCCCCTGGTATCGAGGTATAGCCGAACAGCATCCATGACGGGAGGATCGATAGGTACTTGCTGATCCTTTTGAGTATGCCCCTTCCCCTGAATGCGGAGATACCATCCCATTAAGGTTTGCTCTAAATCTCGGACATCCGCTCTGATGATTTCAATTTCACTCAATCCACCGAACAACATGGTGAAGATGATTGCTCGGTCCCGCTTGTCAATTTCACTGGCTGACGGGAGGCTTCCAACTAATAATTCGACATCATCCTGAGACAAAATTTTTCGAGAATGTGTGCTTGGCCTTCGGTTTCCCTTGACTTGTTTTGCTGGATTGTCGCTTAGCAGACCTGTATCAACCATAAATTGACAGAAACGCCGAATGGCGGTCAAATACGTTGAAACAGAGACTTGATGAAGGCCTTTTTCTTCCATCAGGTACGTCTTATAGGCTTCGATTTCCTCCGGTTGAAATGAAAATTTCCGCCCCGGAACTGCAAACCATCGCTCAAATTCGTTCAGAGACCTACGATAGGTTCCTACCGTTTCACTGCTCTTTTCTTTGAGGTAATCGCGAAGGAATTCTTGGATCTGCACGGAGAGTTGACTCCTCGTCAACTGAAGCTCGGTCCAATTCGAGCCATTTCCGGAAACAAACGGTTCTGTAGAAGACCCCATAAGCGGGATACAAATAATGAGGGTGATTCAGGTTTATCGCCAACAGCAGCGTAAAATCCCTTCCCTAAGGACGCACCTTTTTATCTAAATGTCAATAACGGACATTAAATGTCCCCGGTAGGTCCAAAAGACTCCATTACCGCGACATATTTACGCAAAAAAGCGGACGCCATTGCTCCGTCAACAATTCGGTGATCGTAAGACAGAGACACATACATCATGCTTCTGATTCCGATCGTATCGCCATTTCGTTCATCTTCGATCACGACCGGGCGTTTGGTAATGGCTCCCGTCGCTAATATGCCAACTTGGGGTTGGTTGATGATTGGAGTTCCCATAATGGAGCCAAGCGATCCGACATTTGTCACTGTAAACGTACCGCCTTGCAACTGATCGGGCATCAACTGTTTATTGCGCGCACGCTCCGCCAAATCGGCAGCCGAATGCGCGATTCCAATAACGTTTTTTTGACCCGCATCTCGAATTACCGGTGCTACGAGTCCCGTTTTTCCAATTGCAACGGCGATGCCAACATGATAATCGTGCCGAACATGAATTTCATTTCCGTGGACCGATGCGTTAAGAATTGGATATTCTTTGAGGGCTTCAACAGCGGCAAACACAAAAAACGGAGTATATGTAAGTTTTATACCTTCTCGGGCTTGAAAAGCAGTTTTGTTGGCTTCTCGAAGTTTCACCAAGTTTGTTACATCGATCTCAGCGAATGAAGTAACATGTGCAGACGTTGCCAATGAGCGGACCATATGCTCGGCAATGATTTGCCTCATTCGATCCATTTTGATCACTTCCGTTCGGCCATCAGGGCCTGCTACAACAGGCGTAGGCTCGAATCGAACGGCAGGCCTTGCGGCGGCGGCGGCCTGGGCCGTGGCAGTTTGGACCATGGCGGCACTAGCTGCAACGGGCGCTGACGGAGTACCTACTTGCCGGGCACTGATATAGGCTACAACATCAGATTTAGTTACACGTCCTTCATGGCCTGAACCAGTCAAAGAAACCAGCTCATTCACAGAAACGTTTTCCCTTTCAGCTATTGAGCGCACGAGCGGCGAGAAAAACTCACCGGCAGGTCCGGTTCTCGGAATCGGGGAGCCATCACCTGATTGCGCGGGCATACCTGCAATTTGAGAAGCAACAACAGGAGAAGATACGACGGGGGAAGAAGCGACGGGCGCACCGGCCACCTGTTCCTGACCCACTTGTAATTGGGCTGAAGGTGTCAAGACCGAAGGCTTGGGAGAGCCAGCAACAGCATCAACTGACGTCGCAATAACGGCAATTTTGGTTCCGACGTCGACCGTTTCCCCTTCTTCAATCAAAACTGAATGGACAAAACCGGCGGCTGGCGAAGGCACTTCTGTATCCACTTTATCGGTTGCAATCTCCAATAAGGTCTCATCCAGATCTATTGCATCTCCAGTTTTCTTATGCCAAACCAGGACCGTTCCTTCTGTAATGCTCTCACCCATTTTGGGCATAAACACGTCCACCAATCCGGCGGGAACCGCTGTGGCTGTGGCCGTCGGAGCCGGGCTGGCTGCTGGAGCTGTTTGAACGGGTGCAGGAATAGAAGCGGGAGCAGAAACTGGTGCGGGCGCCGCCGCAGCTTGAGCTGGAGCAGCACTTGGCGTAACCGTTGGCGTGATGGAGGTAGCAGGCACCGAAACATCCGTTTCAATGAAAGCGATTATAGTACCCACATCTACCGTTTTCCCAGCCTCAACTAGAATTTCGGCCAATATGCCAGCAACCGGCGAAGGCACTTCTGTATCGACTTTGTCTGTCCCGATTTCTAAAAGAGCTTCATCCAACTCGACCACATCGCCGGGCTTCTTAATCCACTCAATAACGGTGCCTTCTGTGATGCTCTCGCCCATTTTAGGCATCGAAACTTCAACTTTGGCCATGATACATCTTCGAGGTTTGATGAGTGTCAGTAAAACTGACAAAATTCGGGCTGTCTCAACCAGTAACAACTATGATACGCTTGAGGGGCGATCTGTTTCAGATCGCCCCTCAAGCCATTCAATCAATTTTCTTAAGCAATTAGCGGTGCAATGACCAAAGCCACAACTGCGATCAACTTAATCAAAATGTTTAGAGAAGGACCTGAGGTGTCCTTGAATGGATCACCTACTGTATCTCCGACAACCGCAGCTTTGTGTGCTTCCGATCCTTTACCGTGCTTTACGCCGTCGATCGTAATACCGCTTTCGATCATTTTCTTGGCGTTATCCCACGCACCACCAGCATTGGATTGGAAGATTGCGAAGAGCACACCAGAAACAGTCACTCCAGCAAGTAGGCCGCCCAGCATGTTTTTATCGATGAATCCGATTGCGACGGGTACCAGAATGGCCAGTAGTCCTGGTAGAACCATTTCCCGAATAGCTGCATTTGTTGAAATCTCAACACATCGCTTGGAGTCAGGTTTGGCCGTTCCTTCTCTAAGTCCAGGAATCTCAGCAAACTGCCTTCCAACTTCTCTAATCATGTCAGCGGCTGCACGTCCAACAGCTCCCATTGCCATAGCAGAGAAAACATATGGAAGCATTGCGCCCAAAAGCAGACCTGCAAGAATCTTAGGGTCAGCTACGTCAATATTCTTTACGTTAGCCTGCTGCATGAAAGCAGCGAAGAGTCCCAGAGCCGTTAGAGCTGCTGAGGCAATGGCAAATCCTTTACCGATAGCAGCCGTCGTGTTGCCAACTGCATCCAGTTTGTCTGTCCGCTCGCGAACTTCTGCAGGCAATTTTGCCATTTCAGCAATACCGCCGGCATTGTCAGAAATAGGACCGTACGCATCAACAGCTAATTGAATTCCCGTTACGGAAAGCATGCCCACTGCGGCAATTGCGATTCCATAAAGACCCGCAAACGAGAAAGCACCAATGATGGATAGGGCTAAAACCACGGCTGGAATACCCGTTGAAAACATCCCCACACCCAGGCCGGCAATAATGTTGGTTGCAGATCCCGTAACGGATTGCCTCGCAATGCCAATTACCGGGCCTTTATCTGTCGCGGTATAATATTCGGTTACTAGGCCAATGATGGTACCAGCAGCTAATCCGATAAGAACAGCGTAAAAGACGCCCATTGCCGTATAGTCAAAAGAGTTGCCATTGAAACTCACTGCGGACCAGCTTTCAGGCAGCATCATAGTAATAATGAAATAGGAAAGGACTGCCATAAATCCGGCTGCACCAAACTCACCAATATTAAGAGCGTGCTGTGGATTGCCACCTTCTTTGGTTTTAACGAAGAACGATCCCAAAATAGAAACTAGGATTCCAACACCGGCTAGAACAAGTGGCAACAAGACGGGACTCAATTCTCCGTATGTACTCGAAGTCATGGCTGGCACAGAAATGAAGGCCGTTCCAAGCACCATTGTACCGATGATCGATCCGACATAACTTTCAAACAAGTCAGCACCCATTCCAGCCACATCCCCAACGTTGTCGCCGACGTTATCCGCAATGGTAGCCGGATTACGAGGGTCGTCTTCTGGAATCCCTTCGTACACTTTTCCAGCCAAGTCGGCTCCAACGTCAGCTGCTTTGGTGTAAATACCACCTCCAACACGTGCAAATAGGGCGATAGAAGATGCCCCCAAGGAAAACCCTGAAATGACACCAACAATTTTGGTGATATCCCAGACCGTCATACTGTCATAAGCGATGAAGAGACTTCCAAGGCCAAGTACTCCAAGACCAACTACGCTTAGGCCCATCACTAGGCCACCTGAAAATGCAACATTCAATGCAGGCGCAAGACCAGTTCTAGCAGCTTGGGTAGTACGGACATTTGCTTTTGTGGCGACGGTCATGCCAACGAAACCCGCGAGTGCACTACAAAATGCACCCACGATAAAGGAAACTGCTATCATCCATGATGATCCGGGCTGGCTTGAATTGGCAAACGCCAAAAGAGCCGCAACGATAATCACGAAAATGAACAGCACGCGATATTCCTGACGAAGGAATGCGCGAGCCCCTTCCGCAATTGCATCGGAAATCTCAACCATGAGTTCATTTCCGGGATCTTGTTTTCCGACCCATTTTGCACGTGTATAGGCGTATAAAAGGGCTAAAACACCCGCTACCGGAACCAGGTAAGTCAATGTGGCAATATTCATTGCGAAGAAGATCCTCAGGATTAAAAAAGAGCCGAGGGCCCTAAAAATTAGAAATAGACTGAATCCGCCAAAAATACCTTTTTTAGGGCACTTTTTTTATTCGTAAACCAAGAATTTTACAAGCCTGGAAGCGCTTCCAAAATAGGTCAACACAACCACTTAAAACTGCCCTTATTTAATTTCCGCAAAGTGCTACATTAAACAGTGCATTCGCTCCTTTTTAAGAAAAACTGCACGTTCTTAGAATTCCGGTCCGTTTCGCAGCACCCAAACCAACCCAGATCCTAAAAATGTCCCCACACATGACCAGAATAGGTGCCCTCCTCATCCTCCTTCTATTTGTCTCTGGCTTGAAAAGCGCGCTTGCGCAGACTCACGTGGATTTTATCT
Organism: uncultured Bacteroidota bacterium; assembly: GCA_937876355.1. Lineage (GTDB taxonomy): Bacteria > Bacteroidota > Rhodothermia > Rhodothermales > UBA10348 > UBA10348. Next base: position 17,442 of record CALFHN010000015.1, read on the forward strand.
CTTCCAAAGACAATACCCTTTTCGAGAACCCAAACGGTGGTATCAGCAACGGGAGCGGGGATTATCTCTTCGCTGGACGCACCAGTTCCGCTGCAGAACTTCGTCGTGGTTTAATTCAATTTAGTGTTGGAGCAGGGCTCCCTTCTGGAGCAAGAGTCGACAGTGTCGAAGTCACATTGCGTATGTCTAAAAGCATCGCCGGCGCTAGCAATGTTGGTTTGCATCGAATTCTCGCAGACTGGGGTGAATCATCCTCTAACGCTTCCGGAGAGGAAGGTGGTGGAACGGCCGCAGCGACTGGAGATGCTACTTGGACGCACAGAATGCACCCCATCACGACCTGGCAGACTCCGGGCGGAGAATTTGATAGCGAATCCGACGCAATTCGAAGCGTTGAAAATACTGGGTTTTATACTTGGAAAAGTTCTACGCTGACCGCCACCGTCCAAAACTGGCTCAACAACCCTTCGTCCAATTTTGGGTGGGCAATTATAGGAGATGAACAGGCATCATCACGAAGCACAAAAAGATTCGATTCCAGAGACAATTCGGTTGCCGCCAACAGGCCAAAATTACGCATTTATTATAGCATCGGCGTGAGTACTGA
>CALFHN010000016.1 GCA_937876355.1 uncultured Bacteroidota bacterium
TAGTGTAAACCGGAAACAGTGTCTACAACTATTTCAGAGCCGAAATCTTCTTCTGCCTTTTCTGTCGTGAGTCTAAACATGGATTGCGACATTCCATGCTCTTGGTAACCTTGATACTCATCTTCATGGCAATCAAAACAGGTTACGTCACCCACAAAAGTGGCATTTTCTACTATATTTCGAAAGACAGGCTGATGGGGTTGGGCCTCCGTTGTGGGGCCATTGCCACCAGATTGACCACAACCAATAAAGATAGCCACGAGGCTAGTAAAAACTGCGGTATATAAGATTAAGTATCGCATAAGCATAAAAAAAGCGGGTCGAATCACAACGTGATTCGACCCGCTTTCGTTTCAATCGAACGTAGCAAAATTACAGAGAGATAGCCGCTGTAATCATGTTAACATTGTCGAAATAGTTCGTCGAACGAAGCGCATAGTCGATCTGTAGGCGTGTGCCACTAAGATCGAGGTCAAGGCCAGCACCAAAGTTGGTACCGTCGAAGAACGATAGGTCATTGTCTGAAACGATGTCCAATCCACCACGAAGGTAGAGAACATCAAACAGACCTAACTCAACACCACCTGAATACTGATCCTGATCGAATGAATTCGAGCGGAAGTTTCCAAGTACTGTTACAACAGCTCCTGCACCCATTTCACGGGTATAAGAAACGCCAAAGTTTAGTAGTGAAGGAAGTTCAACTCCTTCATTTTCCAACTGCAATGCGTTTGCAGAAGCAGAAGTTGCTTGGTCTCTTAACTGCACGCGGCGAGTAAGACCAACACCACCATACTGCATCTGTGTACCAATATTTTTGAGTGCAACACCCAAACGGAGACCGGATTCACCCACTACGTAGGTCATACCAGCATCGATTGCTATAGCAGAAGCTGTAACATCGTCTATGGACTCATTGACTAATTTCAATGTAGCGCCAGCTGAAATACGATCCGTAAAAGTACGGGCGTAAGTCAAACCAACGGTCATAAACGTTGAAGTGAAAGTAACTGAGCTGATTTCAGGAGCACTTTCCGTTTGCAACGGAATGTCTCCAAAATCCCAAGTAGTTACAGTAAAAGCCAAGTTGTTGTTACCAAAGTTTTGGCCAATGCCAAAAAAGCTAACACCAATGTCGGCTACATAGTTCATGCGGCTAAAAATAGCCGATGTACCTGTATTGACGGCAAGTCCAGCTGGATTTGAATAGATTGCTTCCAATCCGTTCATGCCAGCCAAGCCACCTGTGGTAGAAGCGCCTAGCGAAGCGTTGCGTGCCGTTACTGGCACTAACAACTGAGATGCACCCGCCGTACCACGGCGTTTGTCATCTCCTGCATTCGCGTCCAGCACACTCATGCCCAACAGGGCAATCACTACAAGTGCGTTCAGAATATTTCTGGACAGCTTGTTCATATTTAAGTCCTCTTTTTGATAGTCAGTTTCGTCATCAAACGTCTACTGAATTTGGAGGCTCTACTGTCGGCCCCAAAGGACCGACAGTCTGCCACCAAATTTCAACTAGAAAGCGTTGAGCTGTACACGTTTCTTGATAACACCAAATTTCAGCACTTTCTCGCCCACATTTGGTACGTCAATGTGAATGATATACATACCACTCGCGAGCGGCAGTCCATCAGTTGTGGAGAGATCCCATGGGAACATGGCACCCGCGCTATTTTTCTCAAGCGTACGAACAAGTGTTCCAGCTAGAGTAAAGACGCGAATGGTTGCCTGATTTGGCATGTTTGTGAAACGAACCTGATCAACGAGCGCTGTAACTTCGTATGAAGAAGCACCTTTGTATGGGTTCGGAACGATTCCAATGTTGTCCAGAGCAGCTTTTTGTTCTGCATCGTCACGGCCGCGAGCGCCGAGACCATCTGTTGACATTGAAAAGCTATCACCAGGTTGGTTTGGTTTCGTTGTGCTAATGCGGAAAACGCTACCAGCTTCTGGCATATCTGAGTTATATGGTCCTGGAGGGCTTCCACCATTCCAGTTCATAAACACGATACGGCCAATGACTTCGCCACCATGAGCATACGGATCTCCCGTATTGATCAGGTTGCTTAGCCATGCCAAATAACCTGACTCTCCTGGAGCCATATCAGAAGGAAGGTACCAGTAGGTCCAGTCCGTCTGAGGGTCATTGGATCCTCCTGAAGCAGGGTGATCGTCACCTGTTACTCCCCAAACTCCGTCGCCGTTTATATCCAGACCCGCTGGAACTAAACGAACATCGTCTGCAGGATTATCAGGAGTGCTGATACCTGTTCTCCATACTTCAAACGGTAGATACATAATGGCGTTACCGTCATCCGTAAGTGCGCTGAAGCGATCATAACCGTAACATCCTGTTGGCGAAGGAGTAGCTGCAATAGCTTCCCCAGCGTCAAACGCAGCACGCCATCCATCATAACAGGCTTGCGTGAAACGGACTTCGAAATCATACGGCATGATATTGCCCCATCCACCGCGACCGAGGATAGTACGATTCAAGAATTCAGCATAACCGGCGTTTTGGCCTGCGCCTCTACCAGTGTGAATTCCCCACTGTCCGCCATTCGTAACCTGTTGAGCACCGTCTGGCCGACCTTCCACAGGAAAACCTTGGAAGTCAAAAGCAGCCGCTTGGTCAATAGCGCCGCCGCCATTTGCAACCATGCGGAAACTTAAAAAGCCGTCAGGAGCTCCTGCTACGTCTAATGACAAACCGTCGAACTGAAGAACATCAACTCCTTCAGGTCCGGCAATACCAGCACTTGCGGCGACCTGAGCCCCGTCAAATACTTTGGCACCAGTGTTAACATCTGTAACGTCATAAGTAACAACAGTTGAAACACCCGATTTATTAGCGTTCAGCATGTCAGGGAAAGAAGCGTCGTTATCTACATCTCTCGAATCATTAGATCCGACAAATGAAACATTGCCCTTTCCTGCCACTTCAGCGGTGAAAAATTCAACTTTGTAAGCGTGACCCGTAATAGCGGCCGCATTTACAACGTGAATAGTGGTTCCACCATTACCAATGTTGCCTTCTGCACCTACGCCATCAATTCCAGTTCCTGCTGATGCCGCCGCAACGGCTTCAGGAGAAATCACAAGAGAGGTTTTCTGCGGAATGGCAGTTACACGTGCGATAGGGCCGTGATACGCTTTTGGATACGAATCGAAGTTGTAAGCATAAGCTTGCAATCCAAACTGGTAATCACTGTAGTTCGTCAAGCCTGATACCAACATCGAGTGTGCAACACCTGAGTCTGTACCATTGGCAGTAACGATGAGAAGATCTCCACCGTCTGTGTCAATGACTTTAGTCACGCCGTTGGCGCGATCAAAGGTGGCAATCACAACGCCATCTTGATCAGTTGAGTTAGCATACTGATATACTTTGTAGCCTTCAAATGCATAGTCACAATCTGTTTCAGAACAGAATGGATCTTCCACATTGTAAGAATCAAGGTAATTATTATCAGTTGCGCGATATCCCCACTCTAGCAAAATTGATCCATCTGAGCTGGTCGTAGTTACGCGAGGCGCATTTGGAGGGGAAGGCACAACAAAATTGATGTCAAAGGCTGCCTGAGCAACCGTGTCATCAGCTTTCATTTTGCGAACAGAGTCAATGTTATCCGCTCCAAAACTTGTTACGATACCAAAAATGATCGTTTGTTCATCTTTTGGTTTAACCGTAAATGGTCCTGTTGACAATACGAAACGACGGTCAGCTGCAGGAATTGCTGATCCATTATTGTCGGAGTTGTACTCTGACCAATAATTTGGAGGCATGCCTGGAAACATGAACTTTGTTTCGATGGTCGAAAAACCTAAACCGTTACCACCAAGTGTAAACGGTTGTCCGTCTTTCCAACGACCGCGCATGTAGTTATACATATCAGCGCCGTTACCAGGATCACCCTGAATACCGCCACCATTGCTATAGAAAGCAAACGAAGTCATTTTTAGACGTTCGCCTGGTTCGTCAACGGTACCGTCGCGGTTGTCATCTTTGTTGTTGTCATCTACAAGAGGACCTTGAAAGAAGTCATAACCAGCTGCAGGCGGAGCCGCACCATAGTTACCATCATCATCATTGTCAGCATTGTAAATGTAACCCATACCAAGGGTAGAGTCGGATCCTACATAATCATCAAATGCAGCACCAAGGTCAGGATCCGAGAAAACACCCATATAGGTATTCTCTAGCGGAACCGAGCCTTTGTACTGAATGCGATATTTGTAGAATGTCGTATTGCCAAGTGCACCAGCGGTGTTAAAAGCAAAAGCAGAACCGTGAACTTCCACGCCCATAGGAGGGGTTGAAGACCGATTATGTTGATTGCCTTTATCATTCATGATCCACCATAACATCTGATCGCCTAGGATAGCCGGACGTTCTCCAGCAGCTAGGTTGATCTTGCGATCAACACGACTGGCTAATGGTTGGCTAGTTAGATCAATCGATTCGCCGTTTGCATCTAGAGTCGGGGCACCGAGTCCGGTTGGCCAATCCAAAAGGTCTGGAGCAGCTGAACCACCGCCTACTAGTTCGTTGATATCATCTTTGGAAATTTTCCAAACACGATCCCATGGCAAACAATTTGCTGGTGAAGATCCATCATCATTTAGAGGACCTGACCAGAATTCGTACGGGCCGTAAGTGGTACCAGCTAGTCTAAGCTGACCAGCAACTTGACCACCCATCCAAATACCCGAAGCAAAAATGGCTTTTAGACCACTTCCTTTAGGCACTTCGTACACATCTGGTGAACCTCTATAGAACAACTCACCGTTATTGGGAATACGAGCGCGCACATTGTTAATGTCGAGATAAGCCTCGCCAATGGACGGTTCGCAGTTGCCAACGCTCTGGGCTCGAACGCTTGGAGCGCTCAAGAACCCTATCGCAAGCGCGGCAAAGAGTAAACTTATTTTTCTAATGTTGTGCATAATTATCCGTGCATTTCGGTCTATAATATCTGCTTAAATCCTAATCAACACACTGAAAGCCTAGTGCGGGCCAATTGGCCCGCACTAGCACCAACAGCATTTCACTTAGAAGTCAAGACGAACACCAATGCGCGTTAAGCGCGGAATACCGTAGTTACCAAGACTACGAGTACGGTGTAGATACATGGTTTCGGTAACTGGATCAGCACCACCTAAGAACTGTTGACCACCTGCTGTCGACAAAAAGCCGTCATCATTAGGTAGTCCAGTTGCACGCCATACTCCATTGATGTTTTGTCCGTCCAGAAGATTCTGAACCCAAACAAAAGCAGAAAGAGTAGTACGTGGGCCAACAGAAAACTTGCGATCAACACGAATGTCAATACGATTTTTCCACGGCATGCGTGCTGTGTTGATGCCACCATCCGGAATTGGAGCTTTCGATTCAATTCTGCTAAATGGCTCAAGCTGACCAGTGTATGGTTTACCAGAGGAAGCAGTTGCCAATACGTTCACACCGAAGTTTTCAAACAACTTCATTCCACCAACAGTTGGGCCTTCACCGGCTCCGAGACGGTAGTCAAGGGATACGTTAAAGGTGTGGCGTACGTCGAAGTCCAATGGGCTGATGAAGTTTGGTGGTGTTTCATCAATCCAAGCGATGGTGCCTGTGGTATTTGAGGCTGAACCGGTACCCTGAGCAAACGATAACGTGTAGTTAACGTTTGCAGAGACATTGTTTGTCCGACGAAGGTCGAAATCAAACTCCATGCCCTTAATGGTTCCAAAGTCCGTATTCCGATAGGAAGTAACTCCGTTCGGATAAGCATCACGTCGGTCATCAATCTGGATCAGGTCTTCAATCTGACGGAAAAATCCGGAGATTGTAATTGCTGAACGAGCAGATAGACGTTGACGGAAACCTAGTTCATACTCAGTTGTGCGTTCAGGAGCAAGATCGTTGTTAGATCCGCCGCTGCTCGAGCCTGACATGCCTTCCAAAGACTGGAATGCATTGGTCGAAGGACGCTGAGCGACACTACCATAACGAGCAAAGAATAATGCCTGGTCAGTAACAGGGAAAGAAACCCCGATACGAGGCATTACTGTAACTCTAGGCTTGTAGTCATCGAACGATTCGTCAGTAACCACACCGTTTGTTTTACGTGGGCTAGCACCTGAAAGAAGTACGTTTCCAGCTATAGTAGGCTGCCCTGAGGCATCAAACCATTTACCTTCGCGACTACGGAAGCCTTCGACATTATTACCTAGGTAGTACACAGCGTAGTCATCGCCAATTAGACCTGTTGCAAGACCAGCTGTGCCTGCGCGCTCGACTGGAAGTGCAGAATAACGGTCATAATAGGTACGGACGTTGTTATCAAAAACATCTACGCGAAGTCCCATATTCAAGACGATATCGCGGAATTCGATTTTGTCTTGAATGTAACCACCATAATAAATAGGCTGGTGAGGAGCAACATTGTATGCTGACAACTCGGTGCTATTTAAGGCAAGAGGATTACCGAATTCATCAAGGTCATTTACGTATCTATTTAGATCTTCAGAATCAACTTCTGTGTCTCCATAAGCGTTATAACCTACGTAGCTCGTGGCGCCTTCTAGCTGCGCCCAAGTTAGTCCGTAAAAGTCGGATACTTCTTCTCCACTACCCGCCGTAACGCTTTCAGCGCCTGGAGAGTAAAGAGCGTCAGCATCGTCAAAATAGCGGCCAATGGTTCTGCCACTCAAGCTATATGAACGGTTGGTTGCCTGTTCAAATTCTCCACCAAACTCAATCTGGTGTAAACCAATCTGAGTAGCAGCCATCGCGTTAAAACGAAGCTGGGTGTTGTGGAATTGAAAGTATCCAGCAGGACCCGTGCTTCCCGGAGGAGCTACAAGTTTACCGATCGTTTCGCTGTTGTTAAACTTACCATCTTCCCAGCGATACGTGTATTGCGGCTGATTTGCCATAATAGGTGTATCGTCAGCAGGATCGGCGTTGCCATGATCGTCAACACCAACTTGAACTGAAACGAATTCAACGTTTTTGTAACCACGGTTGGTTGCATAAACGTCATTATCAAAGTCGCCCCATCCAAGTACGTCTGCGCGAGATGTTAGCCCAAAACGTGGGTCGTAATTTTTACCTGACCGATCGCTGAAATCAACCTGAAGTTGATAAAAGGTCGAATTAGACAGATAATGAGTCCAGGTCGTAAAGAACTGAGCATCATTACGATCGGATATTCCACCATTTTCTGGCGAGAATACGTTTAACGTAGACAGACCTTCATCTTCTGAAGTAACGTAACGTCCACCTACGCGCATGCGTACGTTTTCCATAACGTTAAAATTCAGATTACCGCTCAAGGCCAATCTGTTATAGCCGTTGCCGCGTTTTTTCTTTTCGACCGTAAAGTCGTCTGCTGAAAGTCCGTTTGCGCTTTCAACGAAGTTGAAATTAACAGAAGCAGCATCAACACCAGCGGGAACGTTAATAACCGTGCCATCGCCAGCAATGATCTGATCGTTTGCAATCACGACGTGACCAGCAGCATCAACAGGCAAAAACGTTTCGCCCATAGAAGCAGGTACTGGGATCAAAACCGAGTTACCATCTGCATCCAAACCTTTCAATGAGGTTGGGAATTCACGTAACTGGTTAAGTAAGGCGTCACTTGCTCTCACCTGACCTATTGCGCGAGGATTGCTATCCCCTTGGTCTAGATATTCAGCTGCGAAGAAAAAGTTGACCTTTTCGCCCATAACAGGACCACCAAGTGCTACCGAGGCCAAGTTGTATCCGAAATCATCTAGTGCTTCTGAGGTAACGCCCTCAAATGAACCAAAAAATTTCGAAGAACCTGATTTCGTAGTAATGTTGATGATACCAGACATTGCGTCGCCATAACGAGCTGAGATGTTACCAATAATCATCTCCTGCTCTTGAATAGCGGATTGTGGAAGCGCGGTAGTACCGACAACTTTCACACCATCAATGTAGTACGTTACCTCAGCGCCGCGACCACCGCGTACGTTGAGTGTACCAGAACCTTCATCACTAACCACACCAGCCTGGATGGCAGCAACAGCTGCTGCACCACGGACTGGTAAGTTTACGATCTGCTCTGCAGAAACGATCTTCGGAACACCAACGGCATCCTTCTGAATCAGTGGACGCTCGTATTCGACGACGATTTCTCCAAGATTAACACCTTCTGCGAGTGCAAAGTTAATTTCCTGGGTATACCCAGTAGAAACTTGCACACCAGAAACTGTTGATTCTTGGTATCCGACGAATCGAGCTTGGACATTATATGCACCAACCGGAACACCGATGACGAAATAATTTCCGTCGACGTCCGTTATAGTACCTAGCGTTGTGCCAACTAATATGACTTGCGCGCCTGGAAGTGGATCTCCAGTTCCCGCGTCAGTCACAACACCCGCAATTTTACCCGTATTCTGGGCAAATGCGAGGGCCGGCGCAGCTAGTAGCATGAGTACAAGCATGCCCCATTTACGTAACATAAGCTACCTCCTAGTGAAATGATGTGTGGCTTAAAGTGCTGCAACTCATTCCCACATCGGAATGAGTGCAATATCTATCGTGCAAAACACTTGTAGAGAGTTTCTTGTCCAAATTGAACATGGAACTCAACACAGGTGTCGTTTGCGATTTCCGTGCAATGCACGAATTTGTTTGATGAACGGAAACGTTCAGAAATGAGAATGGCCTTATTTGGAATCCAAAATCCGGATCGAAACCCGTAACCTGTTTTGAAGCAGGGTCCTGTATCATGGCGGAATCTTTCTGCAAACAGTCATTCGACCATTTGACTTTCAGCACAGCTCCAACAGGCGATGTCGCGTAAGCATAGCTATCGCAACTAAGTTCAGGTTTCGCTTGAAAGGTGGGGGTTGAAATGCTGTATCGAAAATCCAACGGCAATCCTTATTTCGTTAATCGTTTCCTAACATCAGAATCGGTTTCCAAATATAGAGGGGCTTTCCTCGTTTGTCAAGAGAATATGAACGCCGAGTTGGCGGGTATTTCTTTTTGACAAAAACGGGTGAAACGTCCCTTCTCCATTCAAAACCTTCCTAGTACTATAATAATACGCATTATAAATGAATTCAAGGCATGAATTCGAGCATGCACACCCGATTGACTCCTTCAATGTTAGCAACTTGTACCAGTATTTCGTCCGAAATAACCTGATCTACCGTGATTGCAGTCAAGGCTTCTTCACCGGGTCTTGACCGTCCGAGAGACAAAGATCCAATATTTATCTCATTCGAGGCCAAAATTTGCCCCACTTTTGCCAACATGCCGGGCTTATCAGTATTTCTGTATAACAGGGATTGACCTTGTGTTTTTATTTCGACGTCGTATTCGTCAACTGAAGTTATTCGTCCATCTTCACCAGAAAAAATCGTCCCTGACACGGACATCGAATGGCCCTGTCCCTGAAGGCGCAACTCAATAAGATTTGAAAAGGAATGCTCCGATTGGAATGTTTCAACGTCAACAACCAGCCCAGATTCGTGGGCAATGACTTCTGCGTTGACGAGATTGACGGGTTCTTTCCAGTTGGCAGCGAGGAGTCCCTTCAAGGCAACTACCTTGAGAACATCTTTATAGCGCCGAGGAACGTCTCCGTGACATCGTATGAGGAGTCGATCTACCGGATGCTGGAATATTTGGTGCGCCGCCGAACCCAGCCGCTCTGCTAGCAATAGAAAGGGCTTAACCTCTGGCTGTGCAGACATCCTAACGGCCAAAGCATTTACTGCAGTTAAAACCACTTCTCCGCTCAATGCGTTGATAACTTGTTCGGTTACCTGTATTGCGACGTTTTCTTGAGCCTCTTCAGTCGAGGCAGCTATGTGGGGAGTCGCAACCACATTTGGATGACGAATTAGGCGAAACAGGGCTTCGGTCGGGGGCTCGGTGGAGTACACATCTAAGGCGGCGGCGCCAACATGGCCTGATTCTAACGCTCGCAGCAATGCATCTTCATCTACTATCCCTCCCCTGGCACAATTAATAATCCCAACTCCAACTTTACATTTGGCGATCGTTTCGTCATTCAAAAGGCCGGTGGTTGCTGGAATGAGGGGAGTATGGACGGTGATGAAATCTGAGCGGCGATACATTTCGTCCAATTCAACCAACTCAACTCCCATTTTGGAAGCCGCTTCCAACGTTAGCATTGGATCATATCCAATTACAGTCATGCTAAACGCTTGACATCGCTCGGCCACAGCCTTTCCAATTTTTCCAATTCCCGCAATCCCGATGGTCTTTCCATAAAGCTCCCCTCCGGTGAATGGTTTTCTATCCCATTTACCAGAAAGTAAAGAAGCGGCAGCCGGGGGGATTTTTCGAGTCATGGCCAGCAGCATTGCCACAGTATGCTCAGCGGTAGAAATGGTATTCCCTTCAGGAGCATTTAGAACTAGGACACCTTTTTTTGTAGCCGTAGGTATATCCACGTTGTCGACGCCTACTCCTGCTCGTCCAATTGCGACCAACGATTTCGCCGCATTCAAAAATTCCGCGTCAATGGTCGTTCCGCTTCGAATGATCCAGCCCTGAACTTCGGGGCAACTCTTTAAGATTTCAGCGCGCGTCCATTTGGAGCCATCTACTACGGCAAATCCCGCGTCGGCCAACATCTCGAAACAAATGGGGTGCAGCGAATCAGTAATCAGCACTTGAACGGACATTTTTAATCGCTCCTTATATTAAAGGTGTAACTTGTGGGTCTTGTGGGTCTGATTTCGACTCGGGCTGCTTCAAATAGGTATCGATCCATTCCAAAATGGAATCCCGGCCCCTGCCGTCATTGGCGCTAGTGAGGACTACCGGACGTTCCTTGCCGAGCTCCAGAAGAGACGCATGGACCCGTGCAATGGCCTTAGACCTTTCATTGCCAGAAAGTTTGTCGGACTTGGTTAGGAGAATTACGTGATCGGCTTTCGATTCAGCCATCAACAACACCACTTCGCGGTCCAGTTCAGTCGGGGGGTGTCTCGAATCCATCAATTGAAACACAACTTGAAGCTGCTCTCTTCCCATGAGATACGTGGCGATGGTTCGTTTCCACTTGGCCCGCTGTGACTTCGAAACTCGCGCATAACCAAAACCCGGCAAATCGACCACATGAAAGGAGTCATTTACGAGGTAAAAATTGATCTCTTGGGTTTTACCCGGAGTACCACTTGTTCGCGCCAAACTTCTGCGCTGCAACAGTTTATTGATGAGTGAGCTCTTCCCAACATTCGAGCGCCCAATAAATGCCACCTCAGGGCGGGGCTCCTGGGGCATGTTCTTTAGAGAAGTCGAACCCTGTGCAAAAACGACCTGGTCAATCTTCATTCGACTATTTACCGGGGATCGAAGTTAAATCAGGCAATCGAAAAATGAGCCGCAACGGCGGCTCCGATGGCTGCTGGATTTAATACAATAGTGGCACCGGCTTCTTCCAGAGCGGCGAATTTGTCCTCCGCTGTGCCCTTTCCGCCTGAAATTATGGCTCCAGCGTGACCCATTCTGCGACCTGGAGGTGCCGTCCGGCCTGCAATAAACACAAATACGGGCTTGTTCATGTGGTCCCGAATGTACTGGGCCGCTTCTTCTTCAGCAGTTCCTCCGATTTCACCGATCATTACAACCGCTTCAGTGGCATCGTCCGCCTGAAATAATTTCATAATGTCTAGGAAGCGAGATCCGATGATAGGGTCTCCTCCGATCCCAACGGCTGTGCTCTGACCAAGTCCCTGCCGGGTTAGTTGATCTACCGCTTCGTACGTCAACGTCCCGCTTCTTGAGACGACACCGATATTTCCTTCTGAGAAGATCATGGACGGCATAATTCCGACTTTAGCCTGACCAGGAGTAAAAACGCCCGGACAATTCGGCCCAATTAGCGCGGCACCTTTACTTTTAACATAATGGTAGACCGGAATCATGTCGTTGACCGGAATTCCCTCGGTTATACAAACAATGGTTTTAATTCCAGCATTTGCAGCTTCAAGAATCGCATCAGCGGCAAAGGGTGGTGGGACAAAAATGACCGAAGTGTTTGCGCCTTCTGCTGCAACTGCATCTGAAACCGTATTAAACACGGGTTTACCGAGATGAGTGCCTCCCCCTTTTCCCGGTGTAACGCCGCCAACTAGAGGAGTGCCGTATTCAATCATCTGCTCGGAATGAAAACTCCCTTCCTTTCCAGTGAAGCCTTGAACTACGAGTCGAGTATTTTTATCAACCAGGATTGCCATGGTTTGTATTCTTGCTTGATTTAGGTATTCAGATCCTTAGCACGGCTCGATGAAGCGAACCTAAACAGTAGTTTAGCGCCCGCACATCGAAACCTCAATTTTTTATTGTAAACCTCTAACGAAATCGAACAGCTAGAAGAATGCAAAATATTAGGCCGCTCGCAAAGCGAGCGGCCTAAGTAATTTTCTTTAGAGCGATGATTAAGCAGGATTATTGGACTGGCCCGTTCCTCCTGCCGTTTCCTGTCGTGCAGACTCACTCGAATCTGTACGCGGAGCGGAGGCTCCTTGAGTTGGAGGAGTTGGATGAATCCTGTTCGCAGGTTCATTCACATTCAACTCTCTCGATATTTCGCTTGTAGCAGATTTGAACTCCTTAATTCCCTTTCCTAGCCCGCGAGCAATTTCTGGAATCCGTTTGGCTCCAAAAATTAGCAAAATGGCTAGAAAAATTAATACAAGTTCAAATGGTCCGAGGCTTCCCATAACTCCTCATTCGATAGATGTGGGTGAGTGCAAACGTACGACGAAATGTCTATATCTAATATTGCACAAGATCCAGTAAAATAGACAGAAATCCTTTGAGAAACGCGGGCTTTACTCTCCAGTTTTGCTGAGCTTTACGAATCGCTCAAAACTGAGTTCCAAATTCCAGTTGTGGCTGTTCCAGACCTTTTGCTATTTTACCTTATGTCTAAAGCAAATCCAGAAATTCTCACGCTCGCTCAGATTAAAGCTTGGCCAAAGGCCGAGTTACACTCGCATCTTGATGGTGCCATGCGCCTAGCAACTATGCTAGATCTGGCTGAAGAGCAAAACAAAATGGACCTGCTCCCAGCAAAAACGAGCGAAGGTTTGCACCTTGAACTGGCCAAGGTGGACGATTCATCCGATTTATATGAGTATCTGGCGTGGTTTAAATACACGATTGGATTAATGCAGAGCGAGTCGGCATTAGAACGTGTAGCCTTCGAAATGGCTGAAGATTTCGCAATGGAGCAGGTAAAATATGTTGAAGTGAGGTTCGGCCCCATTTTGCATACAGGAGAAGGTCTGAACTTAAATCAAGTCATGGATTCGGTGATTCGGGGCCTTAACAAAGCCAAAAAAAAGTATGATATCGAGTGGGGCATTATTGTCTGCGCCCTTAGGGATCGATTTGTTGAGGCATCTCTTGAGCAGGCACAACTCGCCGTCTCCTACATGGAACGTGGCGTGGTAGCATTTGATTTGGCCGGTGCTGAAGCCGGAAATCCTGCAAAACAGCACTTGGAAGCGTTTTATTATGCCCGAAACCACATGTTAAATCTAACGGTTCATGCTGGTGAATCGTGGGGTCCGGAATCCATCCGTCAGGCCTTGTTTTTTTGTGGCGCACATCGCATCGGGCATGGTATTACTCTGGTCCACGATGATGCCTTGTTGGCATTTGTCAGGGATCACCAAATTCCGTTAGAAATCTGTCCAACTAGTAATATCCAAACCAACGTGGTTTCTTCCTACGAAGAGCACCCAATCAAAGAACTCCTTGAAAAAAATGTGCCGGTTACCGTTAACACCGACAGTCGACTTTTCAGCCACACTAATTCCTCTGGTGAACTGTACCTGGCTCACACCAAATGTGGTTTAACGGCCGATCAAACCAGAATGGTTGCGTTAAATGGCTTTAGATATGCGTTTTTGCCGCTCAAAGCGAGAGAAAACATGTTGAAAAACGCCGAAAAGATCATTTGGGGCAGTTAGTTGACCATGTCTGATTCATTAGAAAACGTTCGTATTCTGCGAAAGAGCAGAGGTTTGGTGGGAACTGTGCTTCTTCCGGCCGACAAATCAATTGCTCACCGCGCGGCCCTATTTTCAGCACTAAGTATCGGCACTAGCCATATCGTTGGATACCCAACCTCAGAGGATCCGAAAAGCACTCTATCATGCCTTCGTCAACTTGGAATTCAAATTGCATCGGATGAAGTTGGGCTTTCCGTTGTTGGAAAGGGATTAGATGGCCTGGTTACACCTGAAAATGCCCTTGATTGTGGCAATTCAGGGACAACAATGCGGTTATTGTCTGGGATACTGGCTGGACAATCCTTCTCCAGCGTTTTGACAGGCGATTCCTCCCTTTCGGCCCGGCCAATGGGTCGAATAATTGACCCACTCCGGATGATGGGAGCCTTAATCCAATCCAATGGAGGCCGGGCGCCACTGCGCATTGAAGGATCTCAGAATCTTCGTGCTGTGGAGTACGAACTTCCTGTAGCTTCAGCTCAGGTAAAGTCCTGTGTCTTATTAGCAGGTCTTTTTTCCGAAGGTATTACTACCGTTATCGAAAACACACCGACTAGGGATCATACTGAACGTATGCTTGGGCTTTCAAGTGTTACGATTGGCTCCAAAAAATATATCTCCGTACAGGGAGGGCAGCAAAAAACGGCACAAATGTGGTCTATTCCTGGTGATTTTTCTGCAGCCGCATTTTTTCTTGTAGCCGGATCAATTGTGCCCAATTCGGCACTTCATCTGCCGAGAGTTGGATTAAACCCTACACGCACGGGACTGATTGATATTCTGAGGGCGATGGGAGCTGATATTTCAATTCGGAATGAACGAATTGTTGCTGGTGAACCGATCGCAGATCTTGATGTACGGTCGTCAGAATTAACCGGAATCACAGTTGGAGGTGAAATCATTGCCAATATAATCGATGAAATCCCAATTTTGGCTGTAGCAGCCTCCGTTGCAGAAGGAGAAACCATTATACAAGACGCTGCTGAATTGAGGTTTAAAGAAACGGACCGCATATCAGCTATGATGAATGGCCTTACTACTCTTGGTGCCCGCATAGAAGAGCGAGAGGATGGTTTGGTGATCGCGGGTGGTAGTAGCCTAACCGGCGGAACGGTGGAAAGCTTTAACGATCACCGAATTGCGATGGCAATGGGCGTGGCTGGACTAATGGCTTCTGGCGACGTGCGTGTAGAGGGCGCCAACGCCGCGGCTGTTTCTTTTCCTACGTTTTGGGACGTTTTGCAGGAGTTAGGATAAATTCAATAGTGCCCAGCCCAGAGGATTGAACTGTCCCAAGCCATCCGTTTGGAGATGAATTACTTGGTTTCGCCGCCGGGAATCCAGAGGTGCTTTTTGATATCTAAGATACCTTCCTCTATAAATTCTATACCCTCGCTGCGAAGTATATCTTCCATAACGTAGGGTCCTCCAAAACTAGATTGGCCACTCAATCCACCATATCGATTGACGACTCGATGGCAGGGAAGTCCGGATCCTTTTGCGGCCCTCAACGCCCATCCCACGGTTCGTGCAGCACTCTTGGAGCCTAGAAACTCGGCGATATGGCCATAAGTAGTCACTTTCCCTAACGGAATTTCCGAGACCACCTTCCACACTCGATCAAAAAAATCACTGCGAGCAGGCATACTCGTGGGGTTTTTTGTCAAATCCACCTTCTTACCTAGATCTGAAATTGCGGGGGCAGGGCCATTGCCCTGCCCCCGCCCAATCTCTTTTTCCGAGCAGTCAAAGACTACTGATTGCCTAAAATGATCGGAAGCCCATCTGCTCCACCAATGATCACGGTTTTTGCGTTAGGGGAATTTGCCAGGGCCTGTGTGGCTTCAATTCCTTTGTATTTCAGAAACTGGGCCGAAAGACTTTGAGTAATAATTCGTTGGTATTCAGCCTGACCTGTGGCCTCAATTTCCTTACGCTGAGCTTCCAATGCTTCTTTCTGCAACGTGAACTCGTAACGTTCTGCCTCCTGCTCTTCTTTCAACTTATTTTCAATAGCTGTCCGAATCTGGTCTGGAAGCGCAATATTGCGAATTAAAACTGCGTCTACTGTAATATTTTGATTAGAAACGGCATCGCGAACCTGCTCAAAAATGGTTTCTTGTAGTTCCTGCCTACGAGAAGAGTATAGTTCTTCGGGGGTATACTGACCCACGATTTGGCGAACAGCACTTCGAAGCTCTGGTTGGACCAACTTGCGGTAATAATCCTGACCGTAGGTCACATGAATATTGGCCAACTCGGTCGAAACTGGGCGCCAGCGGATCGAGGCATCCATTCCAATAGACAAACCGTTGGAGGACAAGGCGTCAATATCTTCGAGTTGCTCTTGAACCCGTACGTCATACCGTATTAGATTCACCCATGGTGCATGGATCTGAAGCCCTTCACCGTATAGTTTGGAAAGGTCTGTCCCCCCAAAAACACTAAACTTAACGGCACTTTCGCCCGACCCAATATTGGTCGTCATACAGCCGCCTCCAAGCGTGATAAGAAGTAAAAAAATAAATCCAAAAATTCCTGCTCGAACTGCGAGCCGAGAAACATTGGGAAATTGATTGTCAGGCATGATAAATTCCGATAGTCTTCGATGAAGGAAAAAATTATTCCATTATTGGTGCAACGGACTTGACGTTGGGTAGTTGCCTAGATCACGTTTTCACCAGAAGAATTTTATGTCATTTAGCAGCCTTGCGCCTAGCATAATCGAAGAACTGAACCGGCAACTGGGGGCCGATCGGGTCTTGGAAAACCACCCAATAGGTCCGTACACCACCTTCAAAATTGGCGGTCCGGCCGATGCGTTTTTTGAAGCGACATCCGCGAACGAGCTCTCTAGTGCGGTCAAAGTGGCTCGCAAACTTCACATCCCATTTTTTGTATTAGGATTGGGCGCCAATATTTTAGTTGGCGATCAGGGATTTCGAGGACTGGTAATTCGAAATACGGCAAAAGATCTTTCGATTTCCGCGGAAGGCGTATTGACGGTGGAAAGTGGCGCGATAGTCTGGCCCAATGTTATCGATTTTACGGTACAAAGCGGTTATTCGGGACTAGAACATTACGCTGGCATTCCCTCCACTATAGGCGGCGCCCTCTGGCAAAACCTGCATTTCCTTTCTCCTGCTCCCGAACGTGAACGCACTATGTTCATTGACGAAGTTTTTTTGGACGCCGTAATCCTTGACCCAGACAATAACAGGCGGGAGGTATCCCATGATTATTTCCATTTTGGATACGACGAATCCGTTCTTCACCATTCTGGAGATATCGTCTTATATGCCCGTTTTCAACTTCAGAAGGCAGATTCTGCCAGCCTCAGGAAAATCATAATCGAAAATTTGTCATGGAGGGCAGACAGGCATCCGCCCCTCGAGACGGAACCAAGTGCTGGTTCGATTTTTAAAAAAATTGACGGCATTGGAGCCGGTCGATTGATAGATGAGGCTGGGCTAAAGGGCGAACGCGTAGGCGACATAGAAATAACGATGCGACATGCCAACATCATGATTAATCGTGGATCCGGCCGGGCAGCGGATGTTATGGCCCTCATAGAGAGAGTCAAAACGGTCGTGAAAGAAAAAACAGGCTATCTGTTGGAGCCTGAAATTGCATTTGTTGGCGAATTTTAGCCAACGCTGCTTCGATCTATGTGAGCATGGGGGTAAAACACCGCTGAAAATCTTACCTTTACACCCCAGACGCAGTCATTAATAGAGTGGATTCGAATTGAATTGGTTTTGGGGAAGTTGGGCAGTTTTGGAAAAGGACGTTCGATTGGAATGGCGGAATCGGTACGCCCTGAACATGTTGCTCATGTTCGTCATGTCGTCGCTGTTCTTAATTGCACTTGCAATTGGGCAGGATCCAATAAGCGAGCACATGAAATCGGCTCTTTTATGGGTGGTCATCATGTTTTCGGCCGCTATTGGCCTTGGAAGATCATTTGTGGCTGAAGAAGAACGCGGCACCGTCCTTCTATTGCAATTAAACGTACGCGGAAGTCAAGTATTAGCCGGAAAGCTGGTCTTCAACTTCATTCTCCTTTTGGCTGTGGATCTAGTTGGTTTGGGAATGTTCACTTTTTTATTGAGCATGCAGGTCGAAAATTTACCTTTGATGCTTACCGTTTTAACGCTCGGATCGGTCGGAATAGCTGGTGCAACGACTCTGCTTTCCGCGATTATAGCCCGAGCTTCCAATAAAGGCCCCCTTCTGCCCGTATTATTGTTTCCTATGCTCATCCCATTGTTACTCTCTGTGGTTCGAGGGGCTTCTCAGGCGCTAGAAGGAGGACTGGGTTGGAGCGGAGCAGAAATTGAACTGACCACGATGGCTGCATTTGCCGGTGTTGTGCTTTCTGCCTCCTTTTTATTGTTTGAATATGTTTGGACAGACTAACCCCCCTCCTCGTTCTCGAACAAGTGCCTTGTCGAACAATTGCCTTCTTGAACAATTGACTTGCGGGCCGTGTTTGCCGTGCGTAAGATTCAATGATGGGGCTTTCACGCGCAAGTAACTGGTGATTGAAGCAAATGATGGTAAACGTTAAAAGATATACGCTGGTCCGCAACCTCGTTTTTGGGTGGATAACCGTTGTTCTTCTGGCAGGATTTCTGCTCAATTTTCCGAAGATCAATATCCTCGAACAGACTGCCAGAAATCTCTATTTCCACGTGCCCATGTGGTTTTCCATGATGGCAGCGGCATTTGTTTCGGGGTACCATTCGCTAAAAGTGCTACAAACCGCTGATCCGCTGCGTGATATTCGAGCATTGCAAGCGGCCCGCATTGGAACATTTTTCGGACTTCTTGGGCTAACTACCGGAATTGTGTGGTCTAGATTTACCTGGTACGTAGGTACGGACGTTTGGTGGAATTTTGATCCTCGCCAAATTATGGTCACCATCCAATTGCTCATTTATGGCGGTTATTTTGTGCTTCGTTCCGCTTTTGACGAACCTTTAAAAAGAGCCAAAATTAGTGCTGTCTTTAACCTTTTTGCGATGACTGCCCTGCCCTTTTTGCTTTACGTGATCCCTCGACAAATGCAAAGTTTACATCCAGGCGCTGAGGGAAATCCAGCCTTTAGTCAAATTACCCACCCCGTAATGCGGTTAGTGTTTTACCCCGCTATTATTGGCTTTATTGGTCTTTTTTGGGTGTTGTACACGCAGCGGGTCCGGGTAGCATGGTTAAAATATCGAGTAACTCAAGATTCTGAAATGTGATGATAACACCTCTTCTGACGCTCATACAGGATGCCGCGCAATCGGTGATTCAAGATTCGACTGCCTTGCAATCGGTTTCCACCGCTTATGACAGCCTTTGGAGTGGCGCAGACATTCCTACCCAAGCGCCTACGGCCCTCGAGCAGGTAATGCTTTCTGACGAGAAAATATTTGTCGTGTTGGCGGTCGTGCTGATCATCTGGTTTGGAGTTGCAATTCTCATATTACGCACGGATAAGCACCTCGAACGGGTGGAACGATCTGTTTCCGAGAACATTCCACTCAAAGACGATGATTTGTAAATCTCTTTTCAATATGAACTCTATCTAGGTACCAGTATGAAGCCGAAAACAATTATCGGACTCATTTTAATCGTCGGATTTTCTTCCATGTTGTTCCTGAACTTTGGGCAACAGGTTGGAGGGTACATGAACTTTGAGGAAGCTCAATCTACAGGGCAAAAGGCCCATGTTGTTGGAATGTGGGTCGACAAAGAATCCTTCACCTATAACGCCACCTCCAACGTATTTACGTTCCATATGCAGGACGATGCCGGCAACGTAAGAGAAATTCGATATCTCAATCCTAAGCCAGCAAACTTTGAAGATGCCGAAAAATTAGTGATTGAGGGCGTTTCTGAAGGAGACCACTTTGTGGCACATAACATTTTGGTCAAATGCCCTTCTAAATACAACGATGCTCGAGGCTTGCAGGAATACGAAGTCCCAGTAGAAGGTTAAGCCTAAAATGAACGTAGCCGGCTAAAGATATAGCCAGTTGGCAAGCAGGAAAAACACGAGAATCCCGAGAATATCGTTACTCGTGGTGATAAAGGGCCCCGTAGCTAAAGCCGGATCGACGCCTACTTTGTCTAACAGTAGAGGTATTGTTGCGCCAAGCGTGGTAGCCAACACGATCACAAAAAGCAGTGCCAAGGAAGCGGTATAGGCCAATTCCAGTGGCCCCTTGAGTCCCGTGACAGCTCCATAGACCATTATGGCGATGCCTAAAATAGAGGCGGCCACTGTTCCGTTTACAAGGGCAACAAGAACTTCTTTGGTTAATCGTTTTCGAATATCGGTAGCCCAAATGTCCCCAGAAGCCAATCCCTGAACCGCGATGGCAGAGCTTTGAATCCCAGCATTTCCAGCCGTAGCCATTACAATGGGGATGAAACTAGCCAAGATGGCTGCGGCGGCTAAGGAATCTTCGAACAACAAAATGACCGTGGCGGCCATCGTGGCACCAGCCAAGCCCATTAATAACCATGGTAGGCGTCCTCGCACAATTTGTAACACAGAGTCGGTGTGTTCCTCGCCGCCGGCGACCCCTGACATGCGTTGATAATCCTCTTCAGCCTCTTCCCTCATGACGTCCACCACGTCATCAATCGTAATTCGCCCTACCAAACATCCACGTTCATCCGTTACGGCTAGGGCAAACAAATCGTAACGTTCCATTAAACGGGCAACATCCTCCTGATCAACATCTGTTGTGACCGACACGACATCGGTTGTCATAATGTCCCTGATTTTCACGTTTGCCGGGGACAGCAGCAAGTTCTTCATGTTTACGATTCCGACAAGTCGTTCCAACTCATCCACCACGAAGAGCATAAAAATATGTTCGACTTGGTCGGAATGACGCCGAACCTCTTCGGTCGCGTCCGCAACCGTGAATTCCGTTCCAACCGCAATATATTCTGCGGCCATTAGACCACCTGCAGTATCCTCGCGGAAAGACAGGAGCTCCTTAACGTCAATATGATCCTCCAATTCAGGCAGGATCTGTTGGGCCATCTCATCGGGCAGATCGGCAAGAACGTCCGCAGCATCATCAGAATCGAGCTCATCGATCATCGCCGTTAGGCGCTCCTGAGACATTGTGTCGACCAAATTGGCGCGGAAATCGTCATCCAATTCGGCAAGAATCTCGGCCGCGCTTTCAACGGGCAACCACTCCAAGACTTTTTGAGCTTCTTCCTTGCTCAAGTGGGTCACAACACTGGCTAAATCTGCGGGATGCAGATCAGTCAGAATATTCAATACCATTCCCTTCTGATTGGAATCGATCAAATCAGAAATATCATCTACAAGCTGAGCATCTATTTCTAGAACCCCGCTAGTACGATCTTTTTCGTCCGGCGATATGTTTGGGAAAACTTCCATTTTGAGCTTTATATAGTCTCTTGAAGATAGAGTGTTAGCTCGACAAAGTCCTGAGGCGAGAGCTCCTCAGCGCGTTTGGATTCAAGTCCATCCGGCAAATTTTTACCAAATTCGCCTAAAACTGAAGACAAACTATTTCGAAGCGTTTTGCGTCGTTGGTTGAACGCGGTTCGGATAACACGCCGAAGCAATTTAGAATCAACCTGTGTTGCTGGAGTCCCTGCTTCAGGAGCCCGCGGCATGGATTCGGGTTGGGGCTGGAATTCCAGCCTCACTATGGCGCTACGGACGTCTGGTTTGGGATAGAAAACATTTTTAGAAACGGGAAAAAGTAGTTTAGGCGTGCACGCCAATTGGACCGCCACAGACAGTATCCCATATTCTTTCGTGCGGGGTCGGGCAACGAGCCGCGCCGCTACCTCATACTGCATCATTATAACGGCTTCTTGAATGTGCGGCGCGGCGTCCAACAGTCCAAACAGAATTTGAGAAGTGATGTAATAAGGCAAGTTGCCAATAACTGAAATGCGACCACCGGAGGCACCTTCTGCCATTTCAGGCCAATTAATCTTGAGCACATCTCCCAAAACAACCCGCACATTGGGCATCTGGGTAGAAAGATATTCAACCGCCCGCTCATCGACCTCTATAGCTGAAAAATCCTCAAAACGTTCAGCGAGTAAACCAGTAAGTGCGCCGGTTCCGGGCCCAATTTCAATTACTCGATCTCCGGCGGAAGCTTCAAGTGAATCGACAATTTTCCGAATTGTATTTGGGTCCCTTAGGAAATTCTGCCCAAGCCGTTTGATGGGTTGAATCATGGTGAATCGTTCCCAAACGGCGCTTTTAAGAATTTACGTGCTCTTTCCCTTGAATTTGCGTGGTCCTTCTGTTTGATTACTTTTTTATAATAAAAAACAGCTTCTTTCCTTTTCCCCAACCGGTCACTTGCCATTCCTGCCCTGAGCGTTGCATTGGCCCTGAAAAATGAATCGTACTTGAATGACTCTTCTAGCTTTATAACTTCGAGAAACTTAGCCAATGCAGCGCGATCTTGTCCATCCAACATATCTTGCCTTCCGAGGTAATAAGTAGCCTGAGACGCGATTGGTTTTATATAACCAGGTAAATTGTTCGAATAATTCGAGACTACCTCTTTAAAAACGGCTGTGGCCAATTCCCACTTTCCCCATCGAAAATACACTCGGCCTTGGAGTACATGAAAGAGTGCATTTTGCGGGAATCTATCCCTCAATAAGGAAATGTATTCGATGCTCTTGGCGTAATTTGGCTGAAACGAGGTATAAATTTGGAGAAGGAAGTAGGCGGCTTCAGCGGACACAAACCGCCCATGCTTGGCTGCCAGTTCAAGCTGCGCCAATCCCCGTTCTTTATTTCCGTCGGGGAAAAAAAACATGAGTGGTCTAACCAAAGGAATTTGTTCGGGAATAGCTTCAGCAAAATACTCGTATACGCCAACTCCAAATAACAAATCGGCATTTAGAGGATCGGTTTCCGCCAATTCAAATACGTAATCTAGGGCTGCTTTTCCATCTTGAGCCGCCTTGAGCCAGCTTTCTCTGTCAGAAAGTAACCTTCCCCTAAATCCGAGCGCCGCCGTTTTAAAAAATGCTGCGTCAAAAACTAATTCCTTACGCTTCAACATTTGATCACTGCGATCAATGACCCTTGCCATTTCCGCCATGAACGCTTTGTCAAGTGATACGTCGTGCACTGTAAGGGTGGGAAGAATTCTCCACCACAACGTCAGAGACTTAAGGAAAGGCCCTATAGGGTGATTCGGATATCGCGCTTCAATTTGATTAAAAATCGAATCTGCACGCTCAAAACGCATATTATATAGGTGCAACAGCGCTTCATCGGATTGAGCCAAAAGGATCGAATCACTCAAAATAGACCCTGCAATCGGCCTACTCCAGGCCTCGGGAAATGACCGTGTATCAACCGACTGGGTAGTTCGGCTCGGAATTGGCTGTGAAATGGCTAAATTGGCACAAACGGGCAGCATACAGCAGCAAACAGCAAGCGAAGCAATTGGCCGGTTTAAGCCAAAAAACACGCCTGTTCGAAGACGAAATCCAAATTCAATGGCTTTTTTTAATAATTGACGCCCTTGAAGAGGAAACCACCATCCGGACAGGATGGGACTGAGCTTTGATATGAATGTTGTCCTGTTCACCTATCGTGAACAGGTTGCCAACCCGCTCAGTTCCTAAAACTTTAGTCCTTCTTAGTTAAGCTTCGCGTCCCTTGGTAAATCAGAGTTACCAGAAGGATCTTGGCTAAATCAACAGGAATGAAGCGCAGCCATCCTTTGTCCATCGATTCAAACCACGTCGCATGATCTGCGGCAAAATGTAACCACGTAATACCTGCAGAAAACAATACCAAAGAGCCCACAATCATGGCGACAACGCTACCAGTGGCTCCGTTAAATCGTTTGGAAACAAATCCAACAGCTGCCGAAGAAAGCGGATATCCCAAAAGGTAACCAGCTGTAACCGCACCAAACAAATATGCGGGACCTGAACCTTCGCCTGCAAAGACCGGAAGGAACAGCCCAACGGCTAGGTAAAGAAGCTGCGACAGCAACCCATTCCGCCAGCCGAGGTAGAGACCACTTCCGTACACGGATAGGGTCTGCAGCGTGAAGGGTACTTCCCAAATGTAAAGTCTGAATTGCGCAAAAAATGCCGTCAGCGCGGCAAACCAAAGAATAGCAACAACTTGCGTAAGCGTAGTTGCAGATTCGCTTCTAAGCGAGTCAATGCTAGATACTTGAGAGGAATGCAATTTTAATGTCAGACTCATCGATGTTCTGGTCTTCTGGTCGAATTCTGTTGATGGGAAAGGCGCAAGATAGTGCAAGCTATGCAATATTCTTACCGATCGTATGCAAGCCTAGAACCAAGCCAGCGCTCCACCTCGGCTACCGGCATGTTTTTTCGCAATGCGTACGATTCAACTTGGTCTCGCGGAATGGAACCAACATTAAAGTAATCTGCCTCAGGGTGGGCAAAAATAAGTCCGCAAACGGATGAAGCTGGAGACATGGCGAGGTGTTCAGTTAGTTCAATCCCGGTTTTCTTGAATACGTCTAACGTCTTCCAAATGGTTCGTTTTTCGGTATGATCTGGTTGGGCAGGATAACCGGGAGCAGGGCGAATACCAACATATTTCTCTGCGATTAATTCGTCATTTGCCCATTTTTGACTTTTTTCAAATCCCCAGATTTCCCGCCGAACATGTTCATGCAAATATTCTGTAAAGGCTTCAGCCAGTCGATCCGCCAATGACTTCAACAAAATGGCTTTATAATCGTCATGATCGGCTTCATACGCTTGAACCAATTTTGCGACTCCGTGACCAGCGGTCACAGCGAACATTCCGATGTGGTCTTGTACGGTGTCGCTGAACGGTGCGATAAAATCAGAAAGGGCTCGGTTGGGTTTTCCTTCTCCTTTTTGGCTCTGCTGACGTAACATATGAAGCCGCTCTTTGGTACCACCCGGCAATTCAAAGACTACATCGTCTCCCTCAGAATAGGCGGGAAACAGCGCCGCAACACCATTGAGCGTGATTCCATCGGTTGATTCTAGTTCATCAAGCATTGCGATGGCGTCAGAAAACAGTTTTGTAGCCACTTCGCCTTTTTCAGGATCTTTCAAAATGGAAGGGTACTTTCCCTTCATCTCCCAAGCTTGGAAAAACGGAGTCCAGTCGATAAAAGGACGGACATCGGCAATCGGAACACGTTGAAAATCAAAAATTCCCGTTTCTACCGGCACGGGCACCGTTTGTGGGTCAAAATCGAGACGAAGGGAATTTGATCTGGCCGCTTCCAAAGTCAAAAACACAGATTTCTGATGCCTTCTAGCATGCCGTTCTCGAAGCAAATCGTACTTTTCCTGCGTTTTCTGAAGGAAAGCCGGGCGATCCAAGTCGGACAATAAACTGTTCATGACCGTCACGCTTCGCGACGCATCCAAAACGTGGATGACTGCACCCTTTCTGGCAGGATCAATTTTGACTGCAGTGTGCATTTCTGAGGTTGTGGCCCCTCCAATGAGTAACGGGTGTGTCAAATTGCGCCGTTCCATTTCAGACGCTAGGTGCACCATTTCATCCAGCGATGGAGTTATCAGGCCGCTAAGTCCAATCACATCGACTTCTTGTTTGATGGCCTCATCCAAAATGCGATCTGCGGTTACCATTACTCCGAGATCAATGATATCGTAATTGTTACATCCCAGCACAACACCAACGATGTTCTTACCGATGTCGTGCACATCTCCCTTAACAGTGGCCAATAAAATTCGGGGAGCTCGTTTTGAGTCTTCGCCTTCAATTTTTTCGGCTTCAATAAACGGAATGAGCCAGGCAACCGCCTTTTTCATGACTCGAGCGCTCTTCACTACCTGAGGCAAAAACATTTTTCCTGCACCAAACAAGTCCCCAACTCGGTTCATCCCCTCCATTAAAGGGCCTTCAATCACTTCAATGGCACGCGCACAGTTGAGTCTCGCCTCCTCGGTATCCACATCGATAAACTCGACAATACCCTTGACCAACGAATGGCTTAAGCGTTCTTCAACGGGAGCAGAACGCCACTCATCAATGACCTGGGTTAAGCCAGAATCTTTTTGAACAACCCGCTCTGCCAAATCGACTAATCGTTCGGTTGCATCGGGGCGGCGGTCGAACAATACATCTTCGACGGCCGTCAACAGTTCAGGCTCAATGTCGTCGTAGACATCTATCTGACCCGCGTTGACGATTCCCATGTCCATTCCAGCCGCGATGGCGTGATACAAGAAGGCCGTATTCATTGCCCCGCGGACCATTTCATTTCCGCGGAAGGAAAATGACAGGTTTGAAACTCCGCCTGAAACCCGGGCTTCCGGAAACTCAGATTTAATCCATTTCGTGACTTCGATAAAGTCGATAGCGTACCGATTATGAGCAGGAATTCCCGTGGCAATTGCAAAAATATTGGGGTCGAAAATGATGTCTTCTGCCGGAAAACCTACTTCTTGGGTCAAGATGGAGTGCGCCCGCGAAATAATCTCTTTGCGACGCTGCAACGTCTCTGCTTGTCCGTCCTCATCAAACGCCATCACAATTACAGCTGCCCCATACATTCGGGCGCGCTTTGCCTGGCTTACAAATGGTTCTTTCCCCTCTTTCAAAGAGATGGAGTTGACAATTGCCTTGCCCTGCACACACTGGAGCCCTGCTTCAATTACCTCCCATTTGGACGAATCCAACATGAATGGCACGCGCGACACATCTGGTTCTCCGGCGAGCATATTGAGGAACCGAACCATTGCGGCCTTTGAATCCAACATGCCTTCATCCATGTTGATATCAATGAGCTGCGCTCCGGCCTCGACCTGCTGCAAGGCAACGGAAATAGCTTCTTCGTACTGTTCATCAATAATGAGTCGCGCAAAACGTTTGGATCCCGTTACGTTTGTTCGCTCTCCAACGTTAACAAAATTTAGGCCTTCCCGAAACTCAAAAGGCTCCAAACCACTGGTTCTGAGCATCTTGACCGGTTTCGACACTTGCCGCGGCGAATATTTTGCTGCAGCTCCGACCATTGCGCGAATATGTTTGGGAGTTGTCCCACAGCACCCGCCAACGATATTTAGAAACCCTCGGCTAGCATAGTCATCAATTTGACGAGCCATAAATTCCGGGCTTTCGTCGTATTCGCCAAACTCATTTGGCAGGCCAGCATTCGGGTACAGGCTGGTTAGGACGGGAGCTAGATTAGACAGCGTTTCGATATACGGACGCATTTGGGCAGATCCCAAAGCACAGTTTAATCCTATCGACAATAAATCCGGGGTGTGGGCCACAGAAATCCAAAACGCCTCGGTCGTCTGACCAGACAAAGTTCTTCCGCTTTGATCAACGATGGTGCCCGAGACCATGACGGGAAGAGACGTCTGCAAACGATCAAATTCTTGATGGATCGCAAAAATGGCTGCTTTGGCATTGAGCGTATCAAAAATGGTCTCGATCAGCAGAATGTCTGAACCACCTTCAATAAGTCCTGACACCTGTTCGGCATAAGCCTCGGCCAATTGGACAAAAGAAACGGGTCGAAATCCGGGATCGTTTACGTCTGGCGACATCGATAATGCCACATTCGTCGGTCCGATTGCTCCGGCAACAAATCTGGGTTTGTCAGGAGTTAATGCCGTGTATTTATCGGCTGCCTTTCTGGCAACCACTGCCGATTGAAAAGCAATTTCGCGTGCCGACTCTTGCAGTCCATAATCTGCCTGAGCAATTCGAGTTGCTGTAAAGGAGTTGGTTTCGATAATGTCTGATCCAACTTCCAGATACAGTTCATGAAGCTCTTGAATCAAATCTGGTTGGGTTAACGATAACAGATCGTTATTCCCTTTGAGGGGGCTGGGGTGATCCTGAAACACCTCTCCTCGAAAATCGGCTTCAGTGAGATTCCTGCCTTGAATGAGGGTACCCATGGCACCGTCCAACACCAATATTCGGTTGGCCAGGGCATGCTCTAATAGTTTTCTTCTTTCAGTCATAAATCTAAATAATCGCTTCAAATCACATTATGCCGCATCACATCACTAGCGGCTAGATACCACAATACCTGATTCCAGCCCTAATCATCGCAAAAATTTCAAACATATTTCCGCGAATGCGTCGGGAGTTTCCGCGTGAAGCCAATGGGTTGCGTTTGGAATGGTCTCCATGACAGCAAAAGGAAAAAGTGCGCGAATATCTAAAAAGTCCGAATCCAGCACGTAATTGGACTTTTCTCCTCGAATAAATAGCGCATCTCCCTCAAAAACTTCCCAAGCTTCGATTACCGAGCCCAGTTCTTCGTAATTATGCTCAATTGAAGGCAGATTAACGGCCCACTTAAATTTATTTCCCCGCCGAACCAAGTTCTTGAGTAGAAACTGCCGGATGCCTTGGTTGGGTATAGTCAGCTTCATCACCTCATCGACCTCCTCCCGGCTAGTCATTTGAGGCAAGTCAACACTTTTAAATGCCTTGAAAATAGTGTCATGGGAACGAGGATAGGCCCTTGGAGCAATATCTGCGACAATCAATTTATCTACTTTCGACGGATGTTCGAGCGCAAGGTGCATGGCTAGTTTTCCACCCATCGAGTGACCCAAAATATGGGCGTGTTCTAGGCCTTCGTCCTCCATTAACTCGAGCACATCTTCTGCCATATCAGCATACGTCCCATCCAAGGAATGGGGCGATTTGCCGTGGTTGCGCAGATCGATGGTGTACGTCTTGAAGTAGAGGCCAAATTTCTTTTTGGCCAACGTATGCCAATTTCCACTTGCACCGAACAGTCCGTGGATCACAATGAGGGGATCGCCCTCGCCAAATGTTTGTCGAAATAACTTCATTCGAACAAACTACGGCACTAGCTCTAAAATCGATTGGGCGATTACCAGCTATTCTAATCTTTTGTAGAATCTTCAGATTCGTCCCGATTGCCACAACCAAATCCATTTCGGCAACCTTTTCCAAGGATACACCAAAGCGCCAACGCGATAAACATTATGGAAAACCAGGACATTGAACCGTGTCCTAAGCTAAAAAGATTGAAGCTCCAGCCACTACCAGAAATGGCTACCGTAAGGGCGACAATTGCAATTGCGAGGAGCCAACGCGATGAATCTTTCATCTTTCCGTTTTTAATTGAAGCCTTGCTTACGGCAGCTTCAATTCAAGAGTTGCGATTTGTTGGAGTTGAACACGGGTAATTTTTAATGCCCCATCAGGCAGGTTAGGCATTGCCAATATGTAATCTGGACGTGCATAGCTGGGAAGTTTGTCCGCCAAAAATGACATTAATAACCGATGCTCATCAGCATTGATCGACGATTTTTGCTGTGAGGTGTCTTCTACAAGCCTAACAAAGGCAACGGGGCGCATTCCAAAGCGCGGATGTTCTACGCCAACGGTTGTACACGCATAGACCAATGGATGCAGCATCAATGTGTTCTCGACCAAAACCAAGCTGATGTTTTCGCCTCCAGATATAATGATATCATCTGTCCTCGAAAGAATACAAATCTCGCCTGAGGTCAAAACGCTCGCGTGGTCCTGCGTTTCATACATCGCGGTCTTTCCTGGCGTAATCGTTCTCGGTACGAACACACCTCTGAAGAACTCGCCAACACTAACCGACTCAGACTGAACACTAAGTCGACCGCCTGATCCAATTTCGAGGGTATTACCCTCGAGAGGTAGTCCAGCATGAAGCTCGCCAGAAAAAGCCACCCATCTGTTTGATAAAGTAACCATGGACGACGTTTCGGTAGACCCATACGTTGTTCGAATGGGGTAGCCCAATTTTAAACCTGCCTTAAGCAAGGATGGCGATAATGGTGCGCCGCCCACAATCACATCTTGTAGCACAACCGGGCATTTGAGTTTCGCCTCGACTAAATCATTTAACTGCGTTGGCACCAACGACACTATTGTGGGCGGCGCACTTTTCAACTGATTGACCAACGATGTTTGATGCGGCATCATTCGAACCGCCGCTCCGGCCGTAAAACATCTCCATAAAATGGCTAGTCCACCGACATGAAAACTGGGAAGACTCCACAACCAATCCGATCCAGGGCCAATTTCGAGTCTTTCGGCGCATGCTTTGGCTGAGGCAAGGTGATTGGCGATAGAATGAACAATCAATTTGGGTTCCCCGGAACTGCCAGAGGTAAGCATTGCCGTGGCTAACGCTTGAGGATTGATCTGAGGCAAATCAGGGCGTTTTTTTCCCGGTGGAATAGAATCAATTTGCCGGCCCTCTGTCATGCCAATACGTAGTTCTTTTGTAACGCTAATCGGTTGGGCCCCAACAGAATCAGCAATTTTTAAAACGGTTGAATCCGGAAGTTTGGGATTAAATAAAACCACAAAACTACCTACCCTCCATGCCGCAAACAGTGTCACGATGAGCGACGCGGAATTCCATTCGGAGAGTGCGACTATTTTCTTAGGCGCACTCTGCCACCGAATCACCTCAGAGCAGATGAGATCATTCAGTTGCCCGTACGTCCAAATATTGCTATCCGAGATCACCGCCGGAGATTCAGCATGACGTGACGCTTGTACCGCAATTGGGCAGAAAACGCCTGATTTCGTGCGGGGTAGGCCGATTTCCGAAGGGAGATTATCCATTACTAAATGCCGACCTCCTTCAAATTTGCCGCGTTCACACTGCTTCCAGGTAGTACAAGCACGTTACTTACCGCGATCCGCGATTGATTAAGCCAAGCATAAGACGAATCTGAAGCGGAATATGGATCGGTAGCAAGATATCGATACGTGCCGAATCCTTCCGCACCTCCCTCAAACGTGCTGGCCAGTGCAACCAAAGCGCTCATTCCAAGCCCTGTTTCGAAGGCCGATGATACGACCAATCGTTTTCCTGCCTGTTTCACCATCATTTTGGCGTCCAAAAACTCTCCAATAGACCCAAAAAGTGCTGGCTTTATGAGTATGACATCTGCTAGAAGCCACGATTCCGTGTTCAACGTAAAATTTTCGTCGATCCCAACAGGAAGTGGGAATCCTCCCAATGAATCAGAGTCGAAACAACCTTGCCAAGGCTCCTCAATGAATTCAATTTTTTTAACCTGTTCGCTTCCATAAGAGTGTAAACGATCTGCAAACTCAAAGGCCTGTTTTTTGGCCCAAATGCCATTTGCGTCCAATCGAAGACGTCCGTTTTCAGGAAGGGATTCCAATAGGCCCAAAACTCTTTGAAGGTCATCTTCTACGCTTACGCCGCCCACTTTTGATTTGAGAAACCGGGGATGCACTGCTTTATGATTTCCTGATTTGGCGTCTTTTGCGCCGCTGGCATTCCCCGAAACGGGCGAAGGCCTGGTTTCAGGCCCAACTAACATAGCGCTATCAACGATATCCCGAACGGGCGGCCCAATCGTATCCCGAAACGAAATCCCTTGTCGTTTTGCCTGAATTTCACGCCTCGCGCAGTCTAGCCCAAATCGAAGGGAAGGCGAAAATCTGGACTCGGCCCCTCTGATCAGATCCGCCACTTCTTTGTACGTATCGGGACCATATCCATCAAGTGGCGAAACCTCTCCCCATCCAGTTACACCATCGCTATCTGTGGCTTGAAGGTAAATGCCTCTTCGTTCTGATTGGATGGCTAGGCCAATCCGAATAGGATGAATGAACGGCACACGGTATTCAAAATATCGAATAATCAACCAAGGGCACCCATTATCCAACCTATCGAAAACAGCACGGAAAAGAATAACAGGTTTCGAGCTGTCATAGCCAAAACTGGATTCATACGGGAACTCTCTTCATCCGGAATAGACTGTAGTAGGCGAAACGTTTTAAACATCAAGGGTAGCGTTAAAAGCGATAACAGGATCCAAACAGGAGCGCCAAAGACCTGCCATAATATAATTGATGTTGAACATGCGCCCAGGATACACAAACCATATAAAACTTGTGCAAAAGGCCTTCCCATTCGAACCACTACCGTTTTTTTGCCTGCAACCTGATCTTGCTCTCGATCTCGAATATTGTTTACCAGCAAAATTGCAACGGCTAATAGGCCCGGAGCCATTCCTGCAAACCAGACCATGGGTGACCACGATAATGTTTGCACGAAATACGTACCGGCAACGGCAACCGGACCAAAAAATATCAAAACAAATCCATCAGCTATGCCGAGATAGGCCAAGGAATACCGTCCGCCTGTATATGCCAGGCCAAATAAAATCGAACTAAAACCGATTCCGACAATCGGCCAGCCGCCGCGCATCACCAAATAAATTCCTGAAATAATGGCTAATCCAAACGCCAAATAGGTAGCCATCCGCATGCCAGATTCTGTAACCAAACCAGCCTGTACCATTCTCCGAGGGCCTTTTCTTTCCCCTGTATCGGCTCCTTTTTGAAAGTCAGCCAAATCATTGAAATAATTGGTGCCGATTTGTATAAAAATGGCCCCCAAAAGCGCCAAAGATGCCGACAGTACGTGTAGCCCACCCGAATAAATGGCCAGCGCTATTCCAATAAAAACAGGACTTACCGCCGCCCAAAGTGTCTTTGGCCGTGCCGCTTCCCACCAAATTAGTGCGCTGCTCGCCATGATTTACGGTCGATATGGAAACTGACCGAAGTCTGGTTTTCGCTTTTCATTGTAGGCATTCCTGCCCTCTTGACCTTCTTCGCTCATGTAAAAAAGAAGCGTGGCATTGCCGGCAAGCTCCTGAAGGCCAGCCTGACCGTCGCAGTCTGCATTGAGCGACGCTTTGAGGCATCGAATGGCCATCTGCGAATTGGCGAGAATCTCGCGGCACCACTGCACTGTTTCAGATTCCAATTGATCCAATGGGACTACCGTATTTACCAAGCCCATGTCTAGGGCTTGTTGTGCATTGTATGGACGGCATAAAAACCAGATCTCTCGGGCTTTTTTCTGTCCCACGATGCGCGCCAAGTAACTGGCACCATACCCACCGTCGAACGAACCGACTCTGGGTCCCGTTTGCATAAACTGGGCGTTTTCAGCCGCAATAGTGAGATCACACATCACGTGCAGAACATGGCCCCCGCCTACAGCCCAACCGGCTACCATAGCGATAATGGGCTTAGGACAAGTCCGAATGTCCCGTTGAAAATCGAGCACGTTTAGGCGCATTACGCCAGTTCCTTCTTCCTTGTAACCAGCATCACCGCGGATTCGTTGATCCCCACCGGAGCAAAATGCATCGGGCCCCTCGCCCGTCAGTATAATTACCCCAATGTGCTGATCATCTCTTGCATCCCCAAGCGCGGACCGCATTTCGTTGACCGTCAAAGGCCGGAACGCATTTCGAACTTCCGGACGGTTAATGGTTATTTTTGCAATTCCTTCGGCTTTTTCATAGCGAATATCTACGAATTCCCCGGCAAGCTTCCAATCTACTATTGACATGAATTTAAGAGAGGTCCAGTTCCAAAAAACGAGCGATTGCAGAAAGATACGCCTTGGGCTGCTCTAGATGGACATTGTGCCCCGCTTGTTTGATTACACATGGGGTAATTTGAGGAAATTTTTGGCCCAACTCATGACCAATACGTTCGTATTTGGAGTCTTGTTCACCCGCAATGAATAGCGTTTTATGCTCAAATGGCCCATTTTGCGGCTGTCTACCTAAAGAAAATCCTGTAATAGCTGCCGCTAATTTTTGAGGATTGTTGACTTGTGCAGATGCGATTTTCACAGCAGTTTCGAGCGCCAAATTTTTCTGAAGCGATTTAAAAACAGGCTGCTTATACCATTCGCTGAGTACGTTTGGCCAGTCCGTCTGAATCAATTCTGCCCATTGGGCATCACTTTTTTCCCTCTGGGACCGTTCTAGGTTGGAAACGAGGCCTGGATGGCTGGATTCCAATATCACTTTCCGAACGCGAGAAGGAAATTTCTGGGTGAAGTGCATGGCGACCCTGCCGCCCATCGAATAACCGACAACATCTACTACAGGCACATCCAATTCCGAAAGGGTTTTGTCCAATAGGACACTGGTTTCTTCAAACCAAGGCTCTTCGGAGGCAAGGGAGGACGATCCTCCATGACCCGGCAGATCTATTCCAAGCGTCGGAGCGGCTAGCCCCCTCGCGATGGGGGCCCATTGCGAGGCGTATCCCATAAAACCGTGCAAAAACAAAACCGGTATGTGCCCTCCTCGACTGGTTTGATCCAAGCGGCGATCGATAAACCAGGTAACAGATAACTCACTGTCTGAACTCATAAGGCGTAAACTCATATCGTTCCGATTTTTTGAATCTCGGCGTTCATGTTTTTAGGCCTTCCAAAAATGGCCTTTCCCTCTTTCGAATGAGCACACGGATAGTCTTTTTCAACGATCACCGTGAGAACCCGGCCCGTTACGGGTTGAAAATCGAATTCAAAACCAACTAAATCATTTGAATCCCATCCATTGGTCCACGACCGCGGAATTTCCAACTTGGTGTGTCCTTCGGTTAATTTGGCAACAGGTCTCCCCGTTTTTGGAGTCAGAGTCGTTGATTTTCCTAAAGGTTGATCGCCCCGAATTAAATGGAGAGAGAACCCAATTTCCGAAGTTCCGATTTGTATCCGAGACGATATTGTACCGTTTTGAATGAGCTCAGACACTTCCTCTTGAGCCAAACGAAGGCGAAGCAACTGCTCGTGAATTCGAATTTTCATGAAACTGAATTGGGCTAAAGCGTTCCTGGCTTCGAACTTGAGGATAAACGCTGATGTAGTGCCGCATTTAAGCGTCTCGCTTCGTTCACGTTTTTGTCTCTATCTGTTACGATTTCAATTATGATGGAGCGGCTCTTGGATACGGCCCGCAATAAATCGGCCTCAAAATCAGACGTTGACCGCGGATTAGCATAATCCAACCCAAACATTTTTGCAGCTGATTCAAATCCAAGCCCATGGGGAGTTCCGAAGAGCGGTTCAAACGAAGCCGTGTATTGTTGTACGGGCAAATACGAAAAAATGCCACCTCCGTTATTGTTGATGACGACAACTATGGCTCCAACCGATGCGCACAATGCCAACGAATTGACATCGTATAACAAAGCGAGATCTCCCAAAAAAACGATTGGGCGTTTTTGCAATCCTGATGCAAACCCAACGGCCGATGCAATAGTGCCGTCTATGCCGCTGGCCCCTCGATTTGTTAATACAGGGACCGAATTCCCATCCAATACTCCGAAAGAATCCATGTGGCGCACTGAGTTACTGGATCCAAGCGTAAGGGCCCCATTTGGCGGAAGATGTCGGCTCAGGATCGTTGCCGCCGCTTGTTCGGTAAGCTGAGTGCTCAAAACATCACTATTTAGCCATGCATGAGCTTTCGCGCTAAACCCCTTCCAGACCTTCTGCCAGGCTCGCCTATCGGCGATGAGCGAAGCTTCCTTCGGCCCTGTGCTCGCGTCTGCCCAGTAGTCAAATACTGCGACTGGGTCGGCTTCCAAGCGGTTGGTGGCGATGTGGGATGGGTCTACGCGCCGCTCACGATGATCCACCACGACATATGAGGCGGGTTGAAAATCACTGAGAAGCCTCAATAATTTTTTAGAAAGGGGCGACGCTCCAAATTGGACCACACAATCAGGGCGAAATTCTCGGACTTTTTCGCTGGCAAGGAGAATATCAATATGGGCTATTCCACATCCAGGTGAACTACTATTTGACTCCATCCCAAGTCGGGCTTGGGAACTAATATCAGCCACAAAAACGGCTCCGATTCGCTGGCATAAGGCCTCTGCTGCTCGAGCGATCAGACCTCCTTCCCCGCTCAGTCTGCCAAGGATAATCATGGGTCGATGTGAGGCAGCCATCGCCGACTCCAAAACGGAAACCAATTCCTTCACCTCTAATCCGGCTGAGTCTTTCGAAAAAGCCAAAGAACCAGGCGAATACGCTGTAAATGGAGTTTTTTTAGATTCCCAATCCAAAAATCTTGCAGATTGAATTGGAACGTACTCTTCGTGCGAAGGAGCAAGCGGTTCGCGAAACATGCAGTTCAGGTGGACGGGTCCGTCCTTTGAACGAAAAATGGCCTGATCTACGGTCGTGAGTACAAAAGTTGGGTCAATGACATCTGTAGGCGCTGGCAAGTCAAAAAACCAACGGACAGATCGTCCAAAAATGTGGTCCTGTCGAATTGCTTGATTGGCATCAGCATCTCGAAGTTCAGGGGGCCTGTCTGCAGTTAATAGAATCATGGGCGTGGATTCTAAATCCGCTTCAATAACCGCTGGATGTCCGTTAGCCACGGCTGTACCAGATGTTGTTATCCAAACAGCAGGACGCTGGGTTGCCTTTCCGTAGCCCAACGCCAAAAACGCAGATCCGCGCTCATCAAAATGCATGGTCAGACCGCACTCGGGATGATCGTAAACGGCCATAACCAGTGGGGTTGATCGTGAACCAGGCGATGCGAAAAAGGTCGTTACTCCATTGCGCACCAACTCCTCGACTATTAAGTCGGCCCAGAATCGATTCCTATTTGGTGCTTTTAAGTGCAAGTCCAAGGATTTTCGTGAAATCAGTAATTTTTTGTTCTATTTCCAACCATTCTGATCCAGGATCGGATCCGTTGACCAGTCCCGCGCCCGAAAACAGAGAAAGTGTCTTTTTGTGCAACACACCACATCGAAGGGCCACCGCAAATTCTGCAGAATCCCTACCCAGCCATCCGACGGGCCCAGCATACCAGCCACGGTCAAAATCTTCCAAAGAATTAATGGCGTGAAGCGCAACATCAGTTGGCTCTCCACAAACGGCCGGAGTAGGATGAAGAAGCTTCAACAGATGTAGGTCAGTAATGCCTTTTTCTAGCGTGCCGGAAAGTCGAGAATATAAGTGTCTCCCTTGCGCTAGCCTCATTTCAGATGCAACCTCATCCACTTCCACCGTCCGACATACCTCCTGAAGGACATTTCGAATCCGATTACGGACAAAAGCATGCTCTCGTTGATCTTTTTCGCTGGCTAGAAGGGATTCACAGTATGCCTGATCGTCGTCTTTTGTATCTCCCCGAGGGCGCGTACCGGCAACTGCTTCGCTTATAACTTCCCGCCCTCGCCGGAAAAACAATCGCTCTGGAGAGGCCCCTAAGAAAGCACCTTCTTCAGACTCAAAAAGGAAATGGAAACAATTCGGAGTTGCTTCCTGGAGCACATTCAGTAATTCAACCGGCTCTGGTTCCTCGGCAAAGGAAAAGTCAACTCGCCGTGCCAAAACGACTTTCTGGAGAACTTCCCTCTTGAAGGCATCGATGGACCATCCTACTTGGGATTTCCAGCCCTCAAAACTTGGAATTTCTACTCTGGCCGTTGGGATTGGAACAGTATTAGGTGAGAATTGATGGGGAAACACGAGTTCATCTGCCTGGTCCAAAATGATTTGGGCGAGCCCCTGATCTTCTGGAAAGACTAGATTACAACATAATTGTGTCCTTTCACCTCTGCAATGTAATTCAAACCTGGGCAAGACAAATCTCCAGGCTGGAAATCCGAACCAGTCCCTATCCGTATCATGGCTTAAATCGAATCGCATACCCCCGTACAGCCTAAAATCTGCTCCGGGACGTTCTAGAAAGTCGTCAATTTCCTTCTCCAACAGGACATAGTCGGGGCGGGTATCTCCCGACAGAACTTTTGCGATTCCGCACATGGCCACTCGTTCGTCAGCGTGCCTTCCTCTCCAATACAATCGTTCAAGATGTTTCTGAGCGTTGAGCCATCGTAGCGGATCGACGTACGGAATAGGGATTTCAATCCGCACCAACCTAGCTACTCCCGGTTCAAGCAACCCAAAATGATGCATCAAAGCTGAGCGCAATCGGCTCTTCGGATTTGTGTTTAAGTCAGAGATGATGATATGATCTTCGCGAGGTGTTTGGATAATATCCGACCAAATGAGAAGGAAGGCGATTAGTTATGCTGCAGGTGGGAGAATATACCCAATCTAAAACAATGGAATGACCGAGAAAGTCCTACTTTTTTTGTCGTCTATAGGTCATGATTTCTATTATTCTTTTTTCCATACGGTCCAATTCGGGAAGAGGTGCACCGTATTTCTGAGAAGCACTGACCAACACGTTTCTTAGAATTTGATCATGAGTAGGAATTTGAGAGATGGAACGGCTAAGAATTCGAACGAAATAGGACGTTAGCGCCTTAATTACTTGCCACCTCAAAAACACAAACCCAATCAATCCAATTCCGAGGGCATCAAATTGCCCGGAACTGGCAAAAAAACTAAGCACCATCACGTAAAGAAGCCCCTGGACCACTACGTGATTCATGAACCTGATTATGGGAATTAACCAAAATATGACTACTGATGGAGAAAGAACAGCCATTATCAGGTAAATCAATACCGAGCCAACAGCCGATTCCCAAGGTTCAGCGATCAACATTAGACAGGGCAATGTCCAAATCGTAATGGTCACTGGGATTCGGCTCCAATCACCGGCTTTTTGAAACAATGTTTCTAAGCCAATCTTGTCGATGATTTTCGGGGCAAATTCTAGAAGGTCTTTAACAGACGTGTGGTACCAAATGCCATCCGAAGTAAAAATGCCACTTGGCATTTCTACATACGTGAGCTTCGACGTTTTAGTCATTGCGAATATCGTAGTATTTCAATCCTACCGGATCAATCCTAGCTTCGCGAACGGCCAGCCCATTGGGCAAGTGTATCATTGGGTAAACTAGCCCTTGTTCATCCCTGCGCGTATCTGAATAGGGTACAAAAACGTAAAAGTCTTCGGCCGCTAAGGAAGAGTCATACTGCGACAACGGAATTAAATAAGTAACGTCCACAGTTGACGGCACGAAAGAGACTTGTTCAGTTTCACCTAGACCAATTGCCCGAACTTCAATGGTCCGTGTCGCTTCAGTAAATTCTGTAATATTGGCTCTCACGGTTACTTCTGAGACATCAAACCCAACTAGGCCTTCAAGAGAATCTGAAATAGCAATCGTGGCGAAGAGGGAGTCTGCGAGCTGTCCCAATTGTCGCTTTTGAGTATGCCACATCGTGATTCCACTAATAATCGAAGCGGCTCCAGAAATTGTTATAGAATCGGGCGAAATCGAAACTTGTCCGATCATGCCAAAACCTGGAGAAAAATCTAATTCTATGACGGGTACTATCGGTACTTTTCGGTAATCTCGATTTTCGATTGAAATTTGTGTGGTACGTGGAGTAACCGTTTGTAGGCTGACATTATTGACCACCTCAGAAGCTACAAGTAACAAATCTACCTCGCCCGCCTCAGCATTAATCGGGACTACAGGTGGATTATAATAAAGCCGTAAAACTTGAACTCCTTCTCCTTCCACTTGGATTCTAATGGACGAAGGAGGAAGAGCAGAAAGTGCTTTATCACTAGGTAAATTTCGAATTTCAGTCTGGAAATCTATGATTTGCGTGTACGTTTCCTGCATAGAAAAGGCAAACCATAGTATAAAAGCAGCCAGAACACACATGGAAATGACAAATCCCTTGTTCTCGGGTTCACGGGAATCAAATTTTGAGCCCTGACGAATCGGCGAAAACAACGACCTGATTCTATCGGTAAAGGACATGGTCATGATATCTCCTCGCCGCTTTGTGCTTATTTGCGATCGCGCAGAGCATCTAGCAACTGATTCTTATTGGCTCTAGCAATTTCACGGCCTTGAAGGGACAGGTTATCCAAAGTCCGAGCCA
Source organism: uncultured Bacteroidota bacterium (assembly GCA_937876355.1). GTDB lineage: Bacteria > Bacteroidota > Rhodothermia > Rhodothermales > UBA10348 > UBA10348. The sequence goes on from CALFHN010000016.1 coordinate 39,744, forward strand.
AAGTCCGAAGTTCTCGAACCGTCATTTCCTCATACGTAGATGACGTGTGGGCTGTTTTCGCCACCGTTTTCTGAGGTTGTGATTGCATGGCTCGCACATCGTCAGAAGGCCGTGCGATTACATGAGAGGACAATACCTCTCCAATTCGTCTCGCAGCATGCGTGCCCGCTTCGACAGCCGCTTGAACCGCTGCCGTTTCACCGGTTATCTGAACGGTCATCATGGCTGCGTCAGTCCGTTCCAAGGCAACCAATGAAACCTGAGCAGTTTTCAGCATGGCGTCCGCAGCCTCTAGGGCGGCGATCAATCCTCGGGTTTCAATGAAACCCATCGCTTCATATACGGCTTGGGCCATACTGATTCACGTTGTAAAAATGGAGACTTAGGGTCCGAATGGATTAGCTATCCAATCCGGAAGGCAAAATGGACTCCACGTCGGAGTGCGGACGAGGGATAACGTGAACAGAAACCAATTCTCCCACGCGTTCGGCCGCTGCTGCGCCCGCATCGGTAGCCGCTTTAACCGCACCGACATCTCCTCTAACCATCACAGTTACATATCCTCCACCAATTTTTTCCTTTCCAATGAGGTGGACTTTTGCTGCTTTGACCATAGCATCGGCGGCTTCAATGGCACCAACCAATCCTTTAGTCTCGATCATCCCAAGAGCGATTCCGTAATCTTCTGACATTTCGAGTTCGTGTATAGTCGAGATGAGTTTCCGAACCAGATGCCTTCACCCGAAGACCTCTGTTAGGGAGCACCCAGCCTTCGCCGGAGCACGCCATTCGGTTAAGCCTTGAATATAGACCTACTTCTACCCGTTTGTCAAAGATTCAGGTGTCCGATCTCATATGAATTGAGTATACTCCCGCAATAATTTTGTTTTTCTCTACGCATTCTTCCCCATGATCAAAGCTGCCCTTATTGCCGGTGCTCGGCCCAATTTCATTAAAATTGCTGCTTTAGAAAAGGCCTTTTCAGATTCAGGTCAATTTTTAAACACGCTTATTCATACCGGGCAGCACTATGATGCTAAAATGAGTGACATTTTTTTTCGGCAACTTGGGATGCCCGAGCCCGAATTATTTCTGGGGATTGGGTCTGGTTCTCACGCCGCTCAAACCGCTGCTGTGATGGTGGAAACGGAAAAAGTTTTCTTGGCAAATAGGCCTGATGTGGTTGTGGTGGTGGGCGATGTGAATTCTACGGTGGCTACAGCCCTAACGGCAAAAAAGATGTGTATTCCCGTGGCCCACGTAGAAGCGGGCCTTCGTTCCTTCGATCCGGGGATGCCTGAAGAAATAAATCGAATTGTGACCGATGCCATCTCCGACCTGTTGTATGTGAGCGAGCCATCTGGATTGATGCATTTGAAAAACGAAGGTGTCCCGGACCATAAGGTGGTGTTTGCGGGCAATGTCATGATTGATTCGCTTCGTCGGTTCGAAGACAAAGCGAGAGCAACAAATTACTCGGAATCAATTGGGTTGAACGCGGGACGCTATTTTCTCATCACGGCTCATCGACCCGCCATGGTGGACAACGACGTACATCTAGGGACTTTTGCCCGCTCGCTCCTCGGTTTGGCAGAAATGGGAGATGTTGTATTTCCGATCCACCCGCGGACTTCGAAACGACTAGAATCTATTGGACTCGCAGCTTCCCTGGCCTCAAATCCGCGTATTCGCCTTACCGAGCCTATCGGCTATTTGGAGTTTATGAATTTAATGATGCACTCGGGTTTGATTGTAACAGACAGCGGCGGAATCCAAGAGGAGTCAACGGCCCTTTCTGTGCCATGCGCTACGGTTCGACCCAATACAGAAAGGCCAGTTACGATTGAAGAAGGCACCAATGTGCTCATGAATCTCGACGTGGGTGAAATTACTGCTGCAGGAGAGAAGGCACTGTCAGGAAACTGGAAAAAAGGTCGTATTCCAGCTTTGTGGGACGGTAAAGCAGCCAACAGAATTGCTGAACACTTGGCGAATACGCTTTCGACGCTCTAAGAGCCAATAAGCGAGCGATATGCGCTGACAAGCCCCCCGGAGGTTGCGTTCCAATTGTATCGGTCTTTTACAGCCGCTGCTCCAGCGACGCCCATTTTTTTTCGCATTTCGGAGCTATCAATTAGGGTAATTGCATGTTTTGCCAATTCCTCCGGTTTACCAGAAGTATAGACCAAGCCAGCGTTCGTTTCCTCAACAATACGTTTCAGCGGCTTACAATCGGACACGACGCACGGAAGCTCCATGTACATGTAGTGGAAGAGTTTATGCGGAATCGTGTGGTCTGTATGCACCGTCTTTTTGTGAGGAATTATTCCAATATCGCACGCAGCCATATAACTTTTAACCCGCTGTTGATCTTGCCAACCGGTGAACACCACGTGCTCGTTCATACCGAGCGAAGTCACAAGGGCGCGCAAGTCCGGTTGGACCGCCCCGTCGCCAACTAGAACGAGTTCAACACTAGGATGACGCTTCGCGATAGTGGGCATTGCGAGAATCACATCCTCGAGACCTCGGTGCCCATCCATTCCGCCAGTATAGATGAGGCGAGGACGGAGTTCATCGAAACCACCAAGGTGCTGAAGAGGCCAAGACTTGAAATCATCTAGGTGGATGGTATTTGGAACGGTTGTAATGTGTTTTGCTGGAAGGCCGTTACTGGAAAGTCGCTCCGCCATTTCTTCGATGACCACAATCAAATGATCAACTTCCCTAGTCCATTTGTCCTCTAGTTGTTGCCATTTGTCCAAATCGACAACCCATTTGCCAGGAATGCTCGTGCTCCATTTGTAGTGCCGCAAAGCCTCGACCCAGTTTTCGTGCATATCGCCCACAACTGGGACTCCCAACCGCTTACCTGCCTTTATACAAGCACCAAATAGGTACAAATCATGAGCGTGAACGGCATCAAAGGGCAACTCGCGGTTCAAACGGGTCAAAAGGAACCCCACATACCAATCTAAAAACGGAAAACTGCCCGATAGGCCCCTCATTTTGTTGCGAAACTGGGCAGGAATCCGAGCCCGAATAATGCGTGCATATCCAGAATGTTCATTGGCAGGCCGAATGTCGGGACCAATAGCTAAAACGGTGACTTCATACCCCGCTGAAACGAGCGTCCTAACCTCGTTTTCTACCCGCAAATCTGGCGGATACGAATGATCCAAAACCATTACGATGTGCTTCATGATTGTTGGGTTACGGGCCTTTCTAAGAGTGCTTCTTTAGTTGTTGTCGCATTAGGCTAACGTCTTAATTTGCCAAGAGCCTACAAATATGAGAGGACGCGCTGCCGCCGGCGACGGCGCCAAACATGGGTGCTGGCCCGTGAGGGTCGAGGGTGGTTGCTTTCACTATGGCCGTTGTATCCGCACCGACAATTCTGTTCCATCCTCCTTCAAGAGTTTCGGTCCATTCCGTTTCATCCCTCATCGTTATGCAAGGCGTGCCCAGCCAAACAGCTTCTTTTTGAAGGCCCCCAGAATCGGTAAGAACCTTGGTAGAATGGGTGATAAGGGTTAGCATCGCTAGGTAAGAAACGGGTTCAATGATGACTACGTTTTTGGAAACATCAAAGCGTTCCAACAGATTGCGTGTTCGTGGATGAACCGGCCAAACAATAGTTTCTGAGATCTGCCTAAAAGCATCTAGAATGGCCGAGAGTCGATTGGGGTCGTTCGTGTTTTCAGCACGATGCACAGTTGCTAAGAAAAATGTTGATATTTCTGGCCCAAGTATCTCGTGTAATGGACGGCTCTCCTGGGCTTTTTGTGCAAAGTACTTCGTCGCATCTAACATGACATCCCCAGTGAGGTGAACTCCTTTTGTCATTCCTTCCGTTTTGAGATGATCGACAGCCGTCTGAGTGGGACAAAAGAGGAGATCCGATAATCTATCGGTTACGATTCGGTTGATCTCTTCTGGCATGCGCATATTGAACGACCGCAATCCAGCCTCTACATGCGCAACCGGAATCCCCAACTTGGCACCTACCATTGAAGAAGCAAGGGTGCTGTTGGTATCGCCGTAAACCACTAACCAATCGGGTGGCCTTTTTTCAAGATATTTTTCGAGTTTGATCATCATGGCGCCTGTTTGGGCTCCGTGACTCCCTGAGCCAACATCAAGATTGATTTCTGGGGACGGTATGCCTAATTCAGAAAAAAATATATCGCTCATTCCAGGATCATAGTGCTGTCCTGTGTGCACGATTCGTTCTTGAAATCCAGCTTTTTGAAACGCGTGACTAACAACTGCGGCTTTTATGAATTGGGGCCTAGCACCGACTACTGTTACGATATCCATTATTTATGATTTGGAAATAGAGTTGAGGAGCGTGGCTAACTGATCCGTTTGCGAGCGGCGGCTGTACGCCGCCGCTCGCTGCTGGTTTGCCCCTAGAAGGGGCAAACCAGCCAGCCACGCAGCATAGTGCCGGTCGATAAACGCTCCAATTTCTTCAGTATCCTCGTACGAAAACATAACTCCAGCGCCTGTTTCCTTTAGAATGTTTGCCGCTTCTCCTGAAGGATCGCCCAGGCCTAAAATGGGCCGTCCTGAAGCTATATACTCGTAGATCTTACCCGTCACGATTCCGGCAGCGTCATTGACCCGATTTATGGGCAGTAACAAAAGGGAAGCACTTTGAGTGTAAGAAAGCGCTTCAGCATGAGGCACATAACTAACAATCTCAAACCGATCCTCTGCTCCTGCGCGATTGGCATCAGTTAGAATAGTCGAGTCCACGTTTCCAATACATTGAATGCGTAGGGCAGGCCACCTTTCGGAAGAGGACATATCTGAAAGCAAGGTCCAAATCGGCTCTGGGTTTCTAGCCGGAGACATATTTCCAGTATGTACTAACGTGAAATTGTCGTTTTTTTTCGGTATAAGTCCGTCAAAATCGGCCGGATCGAAGCCATTTCGTATCAGTGAAAACGGCCGTCCTACAGCCTTTTGCATTGAATTCCGAAGGTCTTCAGTTACCGCAACGCAGGCAGTAGCTTGCTTCAGAGTGCGGTCGCGAATCCTGAGATCTCTTTTACGAGCCATTGAACTGGTCGGCAACATACTGGCATAAGCCACGTCTGGCCAAGCATCTCGGATATCAGCTAACCAAGGAGTATTGCTTTTTTTTGCCAAAAAAGCTGCTATTAAATGACTAGAATGGGGCGGACCTGTAGAAACAATGGCATCAAAGGAATGCATAACCATGGCATCTAAACCAGCCTTTCTAGCATGTTTTACCCATCCAACTCGTGCATCAGGCAAAAATAAATTTGCCCGAATCCATCTAGCAATTTTTTCTTTAAACGACGCATGATCTGCCCCCAAAAAGCCAACCCCAACGGCATCTGATTTCTTCTTACCCGTCCACCTGGCGTACGCCGAGTATGGGTCCCATGAGCGCGTCTTAATAACGATTGTATCTGGTCCAATTTCTGCTTCTTGCAATACGTCTAGATCGGGATATGAAGCAAAAGCCGGGTCTACCGTCAACACGGTAACCTTCCATCCGAATTCCGGAAGGTATTTTACGAACTTGAGAGGTCGCTGTACCCCAGAACCACCTGATGGCGGAAAATAATACGTGATAAATAATACGTGCTTCAAAGATTTTGCCTCACAACCTAGGACTCGAACTCATCAAGTTAATGTACTTATCAAATCTTACGTTCAGCACAAACGGCGTAATAGCGCGGTGTGAATTGCCTTAACAAAGGCCGAAACCCAATCCAGCCTGTTGGGCTTGTCCACTTTTCCCTATGAGTGATACTCCAACCCGCCCTTTCCAATAACCAATCGAATTGCCAATCTTCGAATTCGTGGTAATGACAATTCCACAGGTCAGACTTACTCCGGTACGCAGGTGCAAACCATAACCGTAGAGGTACCGTTGCAATCAGCTTAGGGGCCGTGATCGCCTGAAGCAACGGCAGGGGAGAAACCAAGTGTTCTAATACTTCAAAAGCGGTAACCGCGTCTGCCGAAGTGGAAGCTAGCTCGGGATGCGCATCCAAGTCGCCCTCCGTGTTCAAGACAGAATATCCAAGCGTTTGTAAATGCTTTCCCAATGGATTGGGCATTCCTATATCCAATATGTTAGCAGGGGCTGGCAATACCCGTGACAACAATGAGCAGGTATTTTTGTAGCGATGCTTAAGCACGGGGTTGAGAGCCGGATCGTATGGTGCTCTTGACGTCATAGAAGCTGCTCCGTCCGAGTCCGTTTCCAGGTCATCGCTCCAAAAAACAAAAGCAAACCATACGTTATTAGAACTCCAATCCCTGAAATAATTCGCCCTTGTTGAAAAGACGGCGGCGCAAAAGTTAGGGTGACCTTGTTATTGCCGGCCGGCACAGGGATACCTCTTAAGAATTGATCTACTTCTATAATTTCAGCCACTTTATCGCCAACCATCGCTTTCCAACCCGGTTTATAATACACTTCGCTCACAACAAGCAGGCGTTCACGATCTGATTCGACTTCAAAAACCATATTTTGAGCCGAGTATTGAACCGCTCTTACATGCGTTAATCCCGTTGAATCAGATGCTCCCGAAACCCGGGCGATTAATTCAGGGTCACCTCCCAAAACAATGGCTTCGACAGCTGGATCAAATTCCGAAGATTGAAGAATTGCCCATCCTTCTTCTCTTGTGGCCACCGAGGAGAGGCGATCTACTAAAAACGCGCGCGGAAGTACAAATGGATTTCTCGATACGATCATTTTCGTTTGTTCGTCCGTGAACACAGGCTCAAAACCCGGGAATCCCTGTTCTGCAACAACATACTTAATATTGGCCAAATTCAAAGCAGCGGGATTAATGCCGATCCCCGATTGGCTAAGCAATATATGATCGAAGAAATCTTGATAATTCCGCAGTTTTGCGGCTGAATAACCCCCCATTGATTCATAATGAAACGACGGACGGGCATTTGTTGACGGTTCCCTTCCAAATTCAAGAGATAATACCCGAAACGTGCCATCTCCGCCCGCTTCTTCACGTTTTTGCTTCAAAAATGTGTCGAATTGATATTCCGGGACTTTTTCTTCAACCGACTTTTCCATTGAGAGCACTTCATCAGTTAAATATCGATGTCCAACCCCGTTCAAATCGACTACTACCAAGACAAAAAGCCCGGCCGCGGCAACTGAATAGGGTATGGTCCCCCGCACTAACAAAACAACCAATGAGAGGGCCAAAAACAGAAATAAGGCTACTCTTTTGGCGTCTGAATCAAATGCTTCAATGCGAGCCGTTTTTCGAGTAGTAATCTCCTGATTGATTACGGAAACAACTTGTGGGTCAGAAGGAGAAATGGTTGGATATTGGCGCTGTATTTGAGCAAGGATTTGCTCCCTTTCAAAGGGCTTTTCAAATGATAGAACAGAATTACCGAATACGATCAACATCAAAACCACGCCAAATAACCCTGCAAAAACCCGAATGGACGGCTCAGCCCAAAGATTCCTAGTCTTGAAGGAAGCCAATCTCAGCGATGCAATCCCCCTGGAAGCCATCAACGCGGCCAACAAAGCGGCTATACTGAGCCAGGTCTCGGGAACCCTAAATGCTGAAAACATCGGGAATAAATTGAACATGACCCGATTGACTACGGCCAGATTTTCCCCCAACGAAAATGCGATAAATACTACAATGCCGATAAGAAGAGAAAGTGTTATTCGGTCTCGAAGTTTCCACCCCGCCAAAATTCCTAATGCAATAACAATTCCGCCAAAATGATGGGGTCCGCCAGTAAATGTTTTTGGTCCCCAATACGTTGGCCCTGCTCCTCCAAAAGTGTTAGATACAAGTAATGTGAGCAGCTCTCCAATTCCTTGACTCCAAGCCATGGCATACGCCCACGTCATGCCTGCTGCAGCGCCTCCGGTGGCGGACCCCCTCGTCGTAAATGGAGCCAATTCGGCATGCAATAAATAGGGTTCTGCTACCATCATCAAGCCTAGTACAGATCCCAAGACCAATATACCGGTGGCTTTAATAAATGACTTCTGATCGCCGCTTTTGGTGGCATTTATACCTTCCACCAACCACCAAATTCCCGCTGCAAGAGTTACGTAATACGTTATTTGGACGTGTCCAGCTCTGAGATTTGCCGCAAGCGCCACGGCGAACAGTAGGCCAGACATCAACGTGTGTTTTCGTAAAGCATGTATGAATGCTACCAACATCCACGGTGCCCAGGCTAGGGCAATAAACTTGGAATTGTGCCCTGCAATCAAGATTACAGGCATATAAGTCGACAATCCGTACGCCACGGCTCCTACTATGGACGCAAGGCTGTCCCTGGTTACGTACCACGCCAGCACGTACATCCCAAATAACATCAGCAATAAATTCGACGTAGGCCAACCCCATTTACGGAGTTCACGAATCAGTATATCGACTTGAGGCACCGTCAATTCCGGAGATATCATATAGCCGGGCATCCCGGCAAATGTTCGGCCCGCCCAAAGTGCGACATCGCCGGTCTCCTCTTCGTATTCGATCATGGACTGAGCCATTCCCCGCCAATTCACTGTATCGCCAGCGATAATCTGCTTTTCCGAAAAAATAATCGGAGCATAAAAAACGACGGCCACAAGCACCAAAATTAAAAAGGCTATAACATGTTGGCGCACATTAGATTGACGAAACCAAGCATCATGCCAGGAGGGCGTATTTTGGTCTGCTGCTCGCGGGGAGGCGACACGCGCCGTTCTTGAAGGTTTTTTACTCATTCGTCTGCTCGTAGCAGATTGAGGTGGGTATAAATAGCGAATACGCTACGGTAGTGCGTTTGGGCGGTTCCAAGAATCTAGTTCACCCTGCATAACGTCTCGTACTAAGCCCATGAGTCTTGGAATATCTTTTCGAGTCCAACCATCAATATTAATGGGCTTGCCAATAACAATATGCATCGTGCCGGGCCGTGCCAAGCGCGTCTTTTCGTTGAAAAGTTCAAGAGCATTCAAAATCGTCACGGGAACCACCGGGACGCCCGCTGCAATAGCCAGTATGAACGCGCCCCGTTTGAATTCTTGAATTTGTGTGCTGTGAGACCGCGAACCCTCAGGAAAAATGGCAACTGAGAGGCCTTTTTGGATTCTTTCACCAGCAATCTGCATCGATTCAACAGATTTTTTGGGGTGAGACCTATCGATAAAAACAGAAGGGGAGTTTTTAATCGAAGCACCCAAAAACGGGACCTTAGCCAATTCAGATTTGGCCACCCATCCAAATGGGCACGGAATACCTATTCCTACCGCTGGAATATCTAACGCCACCTGGTGATTTATGGCAAATACGTATGCTTTCGAGAGGTCCAATGGTACTCGTTGAACGGTTTTAACACGAATTGCCATGCCCATGGTCATGGAACGTCCCCAAATTCTTGACCATAATCGAAAAACTCGGATATCCTTCGACAAAAGATTATGTGTTACGGATCCAGTGGCGGAAAAAATGGTCGAAACAATAGCCCAAAAAGCTGCCCAATAAAAAAATATCCGCCGAAAAACAGACGGCGTAAGAGGTTTTGAAACAGAATTTGTAAGATGCGTTGGCAAAAAGAAACCGTTATAATTCAGTAAGCCGATATAACTCAGTGAGCCAATATAATTCAGTGAGATAGCGCTGTGAATTCCCACACGTAAAATCTAGCCATCAGGGACACACCGGACAACCAGTAATACCAGGAATACACGGATCCGTAAATACCTTTTCAAGAAATCGACTTACAGTTAACTTAACTCAGAATATTAAATACCGTTGTTATGTATCGACATTTGTTTTCGAAATCTTTTTTTGGCTTGCTTGTGATTGTGATCTGCACTTTCACCTTGGCCGATCCAGCTGTTGCTCAGTTCAAGGCTGCCATTCATTTGGGAATGACGGGCTCTTCGTTTAGAGGTGGAAACCTCCAAAACAGCTCGCCAATTGTTCGATTCGGAGGTGGAGCAGCTCTGCGATATGAGTACCCAAGCGGATTCGAATTCGAGACAGGTTTGTTTTACGTGACGAAAGGTTCAGACCTCGAAGGCACGTACTCTCAAATTCCGATTGAGGGCACTTCGGAGATAACCTACATTGAATTACCGGCTTTGATTGGCTATCGTTTTAAAAGAGAGAGTCGATTTAGCCCAAGAATTTATGCTGGCCCGGCCATGGCGTTCAAAACCGACGCACAAATCAAGTTTAATGCAAAAGGGAGCTCAATTGTTCAACAAGAGGAAGACCTTACGGTTGAAGACAAAGACCTTGGCATCATGATTGGAGCGGATGTAAATATGGGATGGGGGTCCGAAATACTTAATTTCGGCATTCGTTCAACACTTGGGTATTCCAATGCGCGCTCAGAGAAACCTGAAATTTACAATACGTCTATTGCGCTCATGATTGGCATTGTTTTTTAGTGGCTCATCACTAGTTCTAGCGACTTTTGAGCCAGCATAGCAGCGTCTTGAACTAAATATGGTATTCCGATGAGGGGTATCAATTTTTCGCGCCTTACAAGCGGATAAAACATCATTGATGCGTCTTTGTCCGTCGCTGCTTTGGATGCAGTCAAAATGGTAATCGGCGCGCTAATTCCCTGCTCGAGTAACATTTTGTCCCATTCGCAGGAAGCAATTTTTGAGTCTTCGAGGACGATCACCCGGACTACATTACTTTTTTTCCATTGAAGGGACCGAAGCACAGAGTCTGGTCCTTGACAGTCTTCGAGGGTCCCTGAAACAAAACTGACGAGGATTGTTGGTCCAAGAACGGACCATGTGTCTTGCATCCTTGATATCCGGCGCACCGTTTCCAAGAGCGCGGCCGATGCAACCCCAAGATCAGAGCCATCCGTGTACGATGAAACCCCTTGCCGACCTTGACCATCTAGCGCGGCCAAAATTAAAATAAGAGAATCTCGTCTGACCGGAAGCCTTCCTGGGATAAACCCCGAAATGTGTACTGTAGACGTTGTTACTGTTTCTGTCGACACGACATTTGGCCTCACCAAATACCCGCGATTAGTAACCAAATCTGTTACTCTCGGAGAATAAAGGATTTCAGCCACCCCATCTTTGTGACCGACTAGATAATCATCGCCTTGAACCAATCGAAGGGAATCACGGCCAATGAGATTGATGACCGCTGGAGCCAAGACCATGATGCGCGAAGCATATTGATGCCGATACGATTTGCCTTGAATGGGCTGAAGGCCAACTTTTTCTAGTTCGGACGATACATACGTCGCAGCGCGTAAAAACCCTCGAGTTCCAGTCTCGCGTCCTTCCATTTCAACCGAATTGAATTGAACAATATGGGTTGTTAGGTTATCCGAATTCCATTGATTTTCTGGATCAGATGCCTCTTGCACGCTGGTAGCGTTCGGTGCTATGCACCCGCCCATCGCAGAAACGAAACAACCAACGGCAATAAGGCGAAATAAAAAACCCATCAATAGTCAGATATTGGCAACATCGTTACCATACAAGACTACTTTTTGCCTGTTCCTTTGAACTCAGCTGGTTTTTTGGTTTTGTTGGCAACCTCGCTATTGAACACTTCGAGAGCACGTTGTACCGCATCTCGTTTTTGCTGAAGCATATTCTCAGGCATTTTTAATGCAAATCGGTCTCTAATTGGATCTACGATTCTTGCCTGAATGGCTATAACTAATTCCTTTTGAGTTGATTGTTTTTGGGTTCTGCCAAAAATGTAGCGTAAACCAAAAAACCACCCTGGGTGTATCGGTTGATATATTCTGGACTTAAATCATAAAATAGATTTCATAAAAAAAGGGGCATTTCGTTTGAAATGAACTGGCTCTAACCAACCCTAAAAAATATTTTAATTCTTTGAACGCGCAATGGATGTCATACCTACCCATACCGAGCTACTATTGGTACCCGATGGTACTTTTTTAGCGCTTTTACTACCACTAGATGCGTTCATCACAGCCTTTCTAACGTCATCAGGAGTCGCTGAAGGGAACTGAGCCAAATACAAAGCTGCGGCTCCAGTCACGTGCGATGCGGACATGGAGGTACCACTCATGGTAGAATAAGCGTATCCAGGAGCTAGCGAAAAAACATCTTCACCTGGCGCAAGAAGATCTACAGACGAGCCGAAATTTGAAAACCATGAAAACTTTCCGTTTTTCCCGTATGACCCAACGGTAAGTGCATCTTCCACGTGTGCAGGAGTCACAAGTCCTGAGTCTGTGGATTTATTTCCAGCAGCAACAACCACCGTAATTCCAGCATCAATGACTGCCTGAACGGCATCGTCTAGTGCTGTGCTTCCAGCCCCGACTTCAACGCCAAGGCTTAGATTTACTACCGCAGGACTGCCAGGATTATTTTGCTTCCACCTGAGAACATCTTCCAGAGCAGCTACTACGTAAGTATCGTCACTTATTCCATCGTCGTTAAATACCCGATAATTGTGGATTCGAGCCCCTGGAGCAATGCCTACAACTCCCCTATCGTCGTCAATCCCACCTATGATTCCTGCAATATTGGTTCCATGACCATCTGCGTCATAGGCATTCCCTGAGCCGGAGTAGTCACGAGACTCAACAACATTTACGTCGGGGCTGGACACGCCTGTATCAATCAGGAAAACATCCACATCAACAGAACCTTGCCCGTCTCCAGAAATTGCCCAACTCTTGGTACCTCCAACATCCGAAACGGACCATGGAATTACCTGACGAGATGATGTCTTTTTCATTTGACCTGGATTCATTGAGATCGGAAACACAGGTTCAACCCAGTCGATGGTCTCGTCATTTGCCATTTCAGCCAAAAACTCGTCTAGGTGGTCGGTAGCAACCCAAACGGAGTATCCATAAAATGTATCAGTGAATTCATAACGATCCACAATTTTGTAACGATCAACAATCTTGTATCGGTCTACAATCTTGTATCGATCCACAATTTTGTATCTATCGACGATTTTATAGCGATCCACAATCTTATACGGATTGATAGCAAATACAACAGCCGTTAAATCGCCGTCCTTTCCTGCAGCCCTTACTGCACTAGCGACTAGGTGCTGATTTCGAATTTTCGAAGTTGAGGTCAAAATTTCTGTGGCGGTGAGATCGCTTTGAGTATCAACCATTTGGTCCATACATCCTGAAAACGTTAGGAAAACGAACGCAACAACCGAATACCTCAAAAGAGGTCCAATTCCGAATTTAAATACCGACATAAATTCCACCGAGGGATAGTGACTGAAATACACCCTACCGATCTGAGAAAAAGGTAGGGTTTCAGTGCGAGTATCGGCGAAAACGAATCAAACATTAAGTTCATATTTACAATGACTTAAATAAAAGAAAAACGCCCTTCCGCCAATACATAGAGGCGGAAGGGCGCTTAAACGCAACCTGAAAACTTGGTCGACTTATCTCTTGATTGCGACTCCTTCTTCCAACTTTGCGGTGGTTTCTCCAACCGTGCAGACAGCAAAACCATTTTCTTCCATTTCGATCTGAGCAAGCAGGTTTTTAATTGGTCGAACCGTTGCCGAGCTGTATTTGATAGATCCGAAATCACTCATTGAAAACGTGATTGGATATCCTTCTTCTATGTAAACATCATTTTCGCAACTTCCCAATGAATCGCCGTGGTCATATCGATGACTTCCATCCGTTCCAGAACAACTGCGTTGGCCATGAGCTCATACTCAGCCCTGACCATTTCGTCATAGGTCGGCATCTGAGCTGTCATCTGATTGAAAGCAGCTAAGGCTGCAATCATCATTGTT
>CALFHN010000017.1 GCA_937876355.1 uncultured Bacteroidota bacterium
CAGTACATGATGAAGGGCGTGCCGTCTTTCTTGTAGTTGATCGCTTTGCCTTCAAATTTTCCGCCCGACTTCAGTGCGTCGGAAAGCCTCGCAATCACCTTGGAATCCGTGCCCGGGCCTTGAAGAACCCGCGGCGTCTTGCCAATGATTTCGGACGGGTCGTGACCCGTTAGTTTCTTGAAGGACTTGTTAGCGTAGATAATTTTACCTTCCTTCGATGCGTCCGTGATTAGCACAGAGTCGAAGCTGTTCTCTGCCAAAACCTGGAGTAGGGCTAACCCACCATCAACTCCATTCATCAGTTTCTCAAACGTAGCGGACATTCTGGGTTCCCCCTGATTTAAAGGCGCCACCTGCGATCTAGCCGGTCGGTGACGGGAAATATCACTTTGTTGTGTGAAACTTAGGGGCCTTCAGTTTTTTTCTGGATAGAACCACGGACAAATAGGTCAGGTTTCGCGGTGGCAGCTGTCCAGGTCGTTACCGTGATCGCCGCAGCCGCGAATAAGACAACATGGCCGATCACGCTGACGGCCAAGAACGTGTAACTTCCGACCGCCACCCCAAAGGCTACGGCCCACATCAGGCCTAGGGCCTGCAAAATGTAATGCCGGATGGCGACGTCAGGAATGTGACGAAGCGGACTTACCTCGTGGTTGAACACAAAATCCCAGCAAAACACGACAAGCCTTCGAATGCGGTTAAACATGATTAGCTTCCTTGTTAACAGCCACCATGTTTTACGTCCGGATTGGTCGTTTGGATTAGTTCGTGGGATTAGGCAGCAGCGGGTCCACATCATCGGCCCTGGTGCATCGCTCAGATCTTGCGGCTGTCGTACGCCCAGTGCAGCAAGGCCTGCCGCTGGCGTGGCCTGCAAAAGGGATCGCCTGGCTCACAGTTCTGCCTGATCTGCGCGATGTGCCGTCGAAACGCCTTCCAGCGCTTGATCTGGCGTCTGTCCTCCTCGGGCATCCGCCGCCCCATGAAGTACCGACAATACCATTGGAACCAGCCGCGGGGATCGTCGTCGTGAAGCCAACCGCTCTCACGCCATACCGATAATGGCTTGCTTGCATCGATCCCGAAATAATTGAGGGTGTTGTTTCTACCTGCCGGCGAGAGCTTGGCGCGCGTGAACCAGCTCGATGGAAATTCCTGTCGGCAGTCGGTCATGTACTTGCCGCCGAAAACGCCGAGCGCTAGCATTTCCTTGGGCGTCAACTCGGGTTTGAACTCCGGATCGAAATTGCGCCCGACCGGTTCCGTCAGGAAGTAGCGATAGCGCCGCTGCATCTTGTCGTTGACGATCACGAGCTTTCCTCCGCTCCGCTTACGGGCTTCAACCTGATTGCCGGATTTGTGTCGAGCCATTCGCTTATCTTCATTTCGAGGAAGGTTGATCCGGCAGGCAGTCTGGTTTGGCGTGGTCGACCAAGATCAAATCGTCCACCGGAAAGCCGCGGCTGCGGGCCTGATCGACCAGG
>CALFHN010000018.1 GCA_937876355.1 uncultured Bacteroidota bacterium
GAAAATCCTCTGGAAAAAGCACATTCAGCGCCTCCTCTTCTGGTTTGATTTGAAAGTGAGTGATATACGCCCAAAAAAGAACGACTATGGCCGTTGAGGCTACGTTTCCTATGTAGATTGACCACGCTACCAGCACAATCATCATTCCGAGATACATCGGATTACGTGAATAGCTGTACACGCCACTCTTGACCAACGATTTCGTTTTCTCGGGAGAAAGCGGATTGAGAGTTGTGGCTGCTTTTTTAAAACTCAACACGCCCAAAATGGCTATTCCAAACCCAATGGCTGCCACAAATAGGGCCAAGGGGATTTGAGTCTCAATTTCGACAGCCAGCCTAGGAATCTGACGCGCAACGACCAGTTGGATCAAGGCAAAGCCGGCTCCAATTAAGGCGGGGGGAATTTTTAGATTTAGATGGTTCAAGTGCAGTTTACCAGTGGTCTTTTGAAAGCAGAAGAGATTAATCAGGCCGATGATTCAATACACCATCAACCATGGCTCGTGCATTTTGTCCCGGCTACTGATTTTTAAGTGTAGTGCTAAATGCAGTAAAAAAATCTCTCTGTTCAAATGGCAATGTTGAAATGGCAATGTTGAAATGGCAATGTTGAAATGGCAATGTTGAAACGTTTAGTTTATCGGAATCATTTGAGACTCGAGTATAAATTATGGCGTCTACGATTACCGCTTTTTTAAAATTGGTGAGCTCCATGAGAATTGCCTTCGTCACCGGACTACTGATCTTTTCTGCCATTGGGTGCCAACCCATCGATGCTCCTGAGCCTTATGGAGCCCTTCCGAGCGCGAGGCAATTAGATTGGCATGAGCTTCGATATTATGCTTTTATCCATTTCGGACCAAACACGTTTACAGATGTGGAATGGGGCCACGGCACTGAAAATCCTGAGGTTTTTAATCCGACCGAACTGGATGCTCGTCAATGGGCTAGGGTCATCAAAGAGGCGGGTATGGAGGGCGTTATTATCACGGCCAAACATCACGACGGTTTTGCATTGTGGCCTTCGGCGCTGTCGACCCACACGGTTAGGGAGAGTGCCTGGAAAAATGGCGAGGGAGATGTACTTCTGGAATTGGCGAAAGCGTGCCAAGAATTCGGACTAAAATTTGGGGTATACCTCTCTCCTTGGGATCGAAATCATCCCAAGTATGGGACCGACGAATACAATGACGTATTCAAGTCCATGCTCAAGGAGGTTTTAACCAATTATGGAGATGTGTTTGAAGTCTGGTTTGATGGGGCCAATGGAGAAGGGCCAAACGGCAAAAAACAGGTGTATGATTTTGCGGGCTTTGCCGAGGTGGTTCGCACACTTCAACCGAATGCCGTCATTTTTAGCGATGCTGGGCCGGACATCCGATGGGTGGGAAACGAACAGGGATATGCCGATACCACCAATTGGAGTACGTTAAACGCCAGCAAATTTTATCCCGGAATTGGCGGGGTCAACGACCAGCTTCAACACGGACACGAAGGGGGAGATACGTGGCTGCCCACCGAGGTGAATACGTCCATTCGTCCGGGTTGGTTTTACCATGCGGATCAAGATGATCGAGTCAAAAGCCTAGACCAACTCATTGACAATTGGTACGCCTCGGTCGGTATGAATGGCAATTTTTTGTTGAACATTCCGGTGGATGCTCGCGGCCTGATCCACGAAAACGATGAAGCTAGATTGTTGGAATTGAAGGCCTATTTGGACGAAGCTTTCAAGGTAAACTTGGCTTCCTCCGGGAGGGCCATGGCAACCAATACGAGAAGTGACCGTTTCTCAGTAAATTTCGCGATTGACCATGACCTGGATACCTACTGGGCTACCAGTGACGACGTCTTAGAAGCGAATATCGGGATTGAATTGGGGTCTCCGACCGACGTGAATACTATTCTTCTTCAAGAACATATCGCTCTCGGACAACGAGTTACGGAGTTTACGGTGCGGGCAAACGTGGCCGGAAACTGGGAAGATGTAGCCAGCGGAACAACAATTGGAAATCGCCGAATTGTCCGTTGGCCGACCACAAAGGCAAGCGCCATTTCGGTTCAGATTAGAGGAAAGGCGGCGTTAACCATTTCGAACTTGGAGCTCTACGACGTGCCAGACAGGTAATCTAATCTTTGATCCGGATATTTCGCCAAGATACGGTCTTTCCCTCCATGGCTACGTCTCCGATCCCATGAACCTGAAGAGCAATAAACCCACGTGGGGTCATGGAATCGATCAGATCTGCAGCCAACACGCCATTGAGCCAGGTTCGTAAATGTGTACCTCGCGCTTCTATTCGAAGGTGATTCCACTCATTCTGATGAAACGCTTTTTGCGCCGCGCCGCGGCCTTGGAGGTTAAAAAGCCAGCCACGACGACTTTCATCGTAAATACCCGCCGTCCAAGCGCGCTCTGAAGGGTCTATTTCAATTTGATAACCATGGACACGTCCGTTTTGGTAGTCTGGTAGGCTCTCGCTCCGAATCTGAATACCCGAATTAAGGAGTGGGTCTACTAAAAACTCCAATTCCAGAATGAAATCCCCATAATCCTGTTCAGTAGCCAGAAATGAATTCGGCGATCCCATGACAGTCTGACCCTGAATTGTGCCGTCTTTCACGGAATAAATGGCCGTTCCATTAAGCTGCTTCCAGCCCGAGAGCGATGTCTCATCAAACAACGGCGTCCATCCTCCTTCGCTTTGCTTTAAAGAATTTGCGGTAGACTTCACGATACGGGTCGACTTCCGGGCATCGGAGACGAGCGCAGCCGTGACTCCTCCAGACTGATTGCCCCAAGCGTTTCTAACAAACGTCAGCACGTCAGCAATTTGATCGTCCGTAAAAGGCATATCGCGAAGGCCTGGCATCTCGTTTACCATGTCTGGCGCGGCATAACGTTTCCCGTCCACTTCTATAGGCCCTTCAACACCATCGAGGACAAGTTTTGTTAGTCGTCTTTCATCTTGAAGAACCCATTGCGATTGAAGGAGTGGAGGAGCGGTAGCCGGAAGGCCTTCACCCTTGAGGCCATGGCAGGTAGCGCAATACGAAAGATATACGACCTCCCCGCGATCGTAACTGGCATCGAACGAGGATGGAAGTAATCGAACGTCACTCAGATTTTTAACCAATGCCATTCCAGCGGCTTGAACCGAAGCGTTGAGTAGCCTTTGGGTCCCTTGCGAAGTCATGCCAGAAACATCCAGAAAATGTTGCTCTTGGTCTTCAAGAGAGCCCAAAACCACGTCTACCAAAGTGGCAGAATTTGGAAAACGATTGGCCATAGCCCACTGAGCACGATATGCTCTCCTTTCGAAGGTTGGATAGAAGGCAGGAAAGGCAGCCGCAATGCCAAGGGCAACTTCTTCGGAGACAGTGGTTGAAATTTTTTCCAGAAGGGTCAACATGCGTTCGCCACCTTTGATGCCCGCCAGCTGTACGACCGCTCCCTTGACCTTAGGATGAGCCGTACGAGATGCCAATTCGAGGGTGGT
>CALFHN010000019.1 GCA_937876355.1 uncultured Bacteroidota bacterium
AGCACATGCCTCCCTTCGATTGGAAGAAAACCGCAATCGAAGACTTCCAGACCTCGAAAAAATGACAGATTTGGAGGAATACAATCAGCAATTAAATAGTGCAGTTGACCAGTACATGTCTTTCATGGAAGAAGAAGAAATTATGCCCATGAAAGCCTATATGGATTTAGCTTTGAGAGAACGAATGGGTAGCTTTTCGGTCAGCAATGGTATCCGAAGTTTCTTTGACGAAGTTACTTATCGAGATGCCTTGCCCATGCGCAGTCACGGCAATCATTGGTTTGATTTGGCGCGCATGCGAGATGAACCCAATACAAGTCCTATTCGCCGTAGTCCGTTGTGGTACAACATTTTTGACGGCCGTGCCGAGGGCATGGCGACAGGTATGGAAGAAATGATGATGCACGCTGGTCTATTGGACGACAAACCTCAAGCTCGTGAATTGGTTTGGATTCTTCTGGCGCAACGAGCTGCCAGGGCGCTAGGTGGCTTGTATCAACACGGTGGAGTAATGACTCACGAAGAGGCAGCCAAATTCGCTAGTAAATGGACGCCAAGAGGATACCTACCATGGGATGGCGGCACTATTCAAGGAGAGCAACATTTTTATCTGCGTCAACCGACGTATGGCGAAAGTTACGTAATCGGCAAAATTGAAGTTGAAAAATTACTAGCAGAGTATGCCAGGCAACGCGAAGAGACTTTTACGTTATATGAGTTTATGGACGACTTCAACGGTGTGGGCATGATTCCCGTCTCTCTTATGAACTGGGAAATGAACGGAGATTCATCGGAAATCGAAGAAATGATCGCATCACAGTGACTTGCATGCTGGAAAGCAGGAATTACACTGTTTACCCAGCCCGATAGCAACAAGTTATCAATTCCTCCGTCCACGTGACGACGACGCGGCCCTGATACAATTATTAGGGCCGCGTTGCGTTTGTTAAAGGTGCACTCGTCTCATGGACTAGTTTCACATCGTTTCCTAAGCCCCTACCAAATTTCCGGCCTTAAATTGTCATGATTCAAAATCACTTCAATATTTTCTGGCGACATCTTCGACGCCAGCCTGTTTTCGCCAGCATAAATATCGTTGGACTTGCAATAGGCATGTCTGCCTGCATGCTCATCTTGTTATTTGTACAAGAGCAACTATCGTATGAGAGCATGCACTCCAAAGCTAGCGAAGTGTACCGCGTACTTACTATAGATAAAGCGTTGGGCACTAACAACCAGCGTGTGGGGATTACACAGCCGGCACTAGGTGCCAATCTAGCGGACGCATTTCCTGAAATTGAAGCCGCATCTCGATTAACGTATGGGAATCAAACCTTACTTCGAAGAGGTGACCAAACCCCAGTTTTTGCGAATGAACTGAGGGAAGCTGATCCTAATTTTTTTGATTTTTTTGACTTCAGACTAATTCAAGGTGACCCCAGTTCAGCCTTGTCCGTTCCGTTTAGTCTCATTTTGACCGAATCTCTGGCAAAAACTGTTTTCGGATCCGACGACCCGATGGGCCAAATGATTCAAGATGGCGCCGGAGTAGAATATACCATTACGGGTGTGCTCGAAGATTTACCAGCGAACACTCACTTGACGTTTGATGCACTTGGAACCATCCTTACTTCGTTGTCACAAGAAAAAGCTGCTCAAGCACCGGGAAACATAGGTCCCACCTTTACCAACAGTTGGAATGCTGTGGCAATGCCAACGTATGCTCGCCTAGTCCCTGGAACAAGTATTGTTGGAATGGATGAGCGGATAACCAATTTCATCCGTGACAGTGGAGTTCCAGAAAATTTTGAATCCACCTTACAACCCCTATTAGATGTCCATTTGGGATCGACAGACATCATTTTTGATCCCGTTCAAAACAAGGGAGATCGAAATACCGTCGTGATATTTGCGGCGATTGCATTTTTAATCCTGTTGATCGCTATTGTCAATTACCTCAATCTTTCTACCGCTCGAAGCACGGACAGAGCTCGCGAAGTAGGAATGCGAAAGGTAGTAGGTAGCAGCAAAGGTCAATTAATAGTGCAATTTTTAAGCGAATCGGTGTTAACTGCCCTGTCGGCTCTGGTTCTTGCTGTGTTGTTTGCGTTCATTTCCATTCCTTTTCTTAATTCGTTAGCCCAAAGTGATATATCCATCAATGGCAATAATGCTCTTATGTTAATTGGGTTTATGGCTGTTTTGGTGGTATTGGTTGGGGTGGTTGCAGGCATTTATCCAGCGTTTGCGCTTTCTGGCTTTAAGCCTGTTGATGTATTAAAAGGAGCCTTCAAATCGAGCCAACAAGGACGATACGTTCGAGTTGGGCTTGTTGTCGTTCAATTTGCACTCTCCATTGCCTTAATTGGGACTACTGGAATGGTACAAAAACAACTCGGCCATATTCAAAATATGGACATGGGATATGATCGAGATCAAGTTTTGCTTTTTGATATGGTAGATCAAACTATGACCTCAAGCCAAGACCTATTTCGAGAGCAACTGTCTGAAAGTTCTGCATTCAACACGATTGCCACCACCGGAGGTGTTCCCGGACGTCAAATTGGTCGAAGAGGACTTCAGCCAGAAGGCACATCTCCAGAAGAACGATGGATCTGGAGCGCTATGCAAGCTGCCCCTGAAACGCTCCCCGCTCTCGGAATTGAGATGGCAATGGGACGATCTTTTGATCGAGACAGACCATCGGATGACACAGACGCCATTCTAATAAATGAAACTGCGGTTCAGCAACTCGGATGGGATGACCCACTTGAAAAACGAATCTTTTTCGGACAACAGGATAGTACGGGACGGCGCGTCATTGGGGTCATTAAAAATTACCATTTTGCGGGTATTCATCAGAAAATTGAGCCCTTGATGATTCTGCCTTTGGGTCAGAGGGCCGGCCAGACGTTAGTTGCCCGTGTTGAATCGGGGCGGATTCCCGATGCTATTGCGGCTGCAGAAGCGGCGTGGGCCGGAGTATACCCCGACTATCCGTTTTCGTATTCATTTTTAGACGACGAATTCCAGCAACTGTACCAAAGCGATCAGGCAACTGGCATAGTCATTAATATTTTTGCCTCATTAGCCATCTTTATCGCCTGTTTGGGTCTGTTTGGGCTAGTCAGTTTTTCCACGACCCAACGAACCAAAGAAATTGGGGTGCGCAAAGTATTGGGCGCATCTGCCCCTACTGTAATTAGATTATTGGTAGTTGATTTCGTCCGATGGGTCGTTTTGGCAAACGCAATAGCTTGGCCCTTAGCCTGGGTCACATCTTCCAAATGGTTAGAAGGATTTGCTTATCACATTGACGTGGACCCTATGGTCTTAGTCGCTGCATCACTCATCACGCTAGGGATTGCAGTGGCAACGGTTGTTCTCCAATCTTGGAAAACAGCTTCTATGAATCCAGTCAGGGCTTTGAGATATGAATAGAGCTGAGGCCCGTCAACCTCCGCAAGCTGTTTTATAGGCTTGTTCAAAAACACAAACCCATCCTGCATTATATCCAGTCCGCGATTCAGAAGCGTTGTCTGGTAATGCTTTCCAACGACGTTCGCGCCCGAACGCATTTATCCCGAATTGGTCATGGAAATCCTTGGCGATACTGGAATGCCTTGGGATTGGGAATACGATTGGTTGAACGTTTCGGGCTTAGATAGCCACTGAGAGAACTTGACGACGGGATTCAATAAAGGACGACGGGATCTTAAATATCTGAAACCGCAATCAAATGAAACCGAATTGTGATTTCATTCCTCGCTTTAACCAATCCCAAGAGCGCCGTCGGGGGCTTAACGCCGAAATCTGTCATCAACATTGAAACGGCGCCGAGGCCGTGCAGCGTGTTATTTTCATCAAAAAAGCCCTCAACTCGTACTGAAATGGACCGAGTTACTCCTGCAAGCGAAAGATTTCCAGTAGCTACTATTAGACGAGTACCTTTTGCTGAAGACGCAAGGTCAAGGACATCTACTGCGGTTAATTCGAATACAATCCTTGGAAACGCTTCACTTTTTAATGATTCCCGGAGGTCACTATTCATTCTTCGATTTTGACAATCGAGTTTTGCGATCGGAACGGTTATGACAATTTTATTGCTGGCCGAATCTGCACCTTGGATTAGATTTTTAACAACTCCTTCTCCCACTATTTGTCCGGCCAAGCAGGTAAACGAATTTACCGTCGATGTACCCTCTATCTGGAGCTGGCTTAGGGAGCTTATTTTATAACCTTGGCTCTTTATGGGAAGCGCAAACAGTCCCATAAGAGCTATCGCAACGAGTGTTGGGAGGAAGTTGATTCTGCGAGAAGTCATTGCTGTTGGGCGCTTTAAAATGCCGCTGATTGATCGTGCTAAAATTTTAAGCTAGGGTACTACGACGTGGTGTCAGTTGAGTTTTAATAATGAGGGGGGCGCCGACTGGCGGCGCCCCCCTACATGGTGCGACTGTACTTATCACACGAGTCCCAAGTGGACTTTCACTAGAATGCTATAACTCCTTCAATGGTTACGCCATTGAATTTGCCATTTTCGTAGATCCCGGTTGGGTAATCATTGTAGTTCTGGCTAACATATGTGGCTTTCATAAGCACGTTTGGAGTCAAGAACCATCCACCACCTACTTGAATCCGGTCAACTGTTACATCTTCGCCAGAAGCCAGTTCACCACTTACTGTGTTGTAGCGAGCTCCTAAGAACACGTCACCGAAGCGATAAATAGCGTCTACTGCGATCTGGTCGAACGTGCGTTCGGTTTGACCTGTTTTTTCGCCAGTAGCTGTTTCATAAACGCCGTGGAGTTCGAAGTCCTGGAATTTGATGAATGGATTGATTTGAATAGCAGTGATCTTGTTGTTGAATCCAGGATTGATGCGGCCATTACGGAAGTCATCACCTGATTTTTCAACCAAGACATCGTAGAAACGTGAACCAGCACGGTCCCCAGCAAATAAGGTATTGCTGATCGCTTTGCTAGTTGTATATACACTACCAGACAAACGGACACGAAGGTCTTCGTTTAACTGACGATCAAATCCTACTTTTCCATAAATGGATGGAGTGCGATCGTCTGGAAGGTCTACGCGGCCTTTAATTTCGCCACCAGTCATGGCAACCATACCAAACAAACCGTTGTTCTGTACCATAACTTCGGCGCCAATTTCTGTGGCGAAAGAGTCCATGATCAAGTTGCCAACGAATGGATTGAAAAGGGCCATACCGTTATCCGTGCGACGGAAATGGGCATCACCGTAGTTGATTTCCATATGTCCAACACGAAGAGTAACGTATTCCATTAAGTTGTTAATGGCTTCGCTGTTAAGCATGGTCAATTTGTCGACTTGCATATAACCGCCTTTCACCCATGATTCTGAGTGGTGACGTGATGACAAGTAGGTAACTAGGTTAACCTGGATACCATCAGCCAACTGAGCGCCTAACATCAGGTTTGCGGTAGCAAGGTTGAATCCACTTCCGATATCCAAAAGCGGAGCTGCGCCCGAGTTCTCATGACTAAGAGACTGGAATTGCTGCGTGAAAGCGGCTCCCCAGAATACATTAAGGCCTGTAAACGGTGTGTCGTCTACTTTACTGGTTTCAAATACGTTTAGTCCTTCTGAAGAGTAAGGTCTGAAGTATTGAAGAGGTTTTTGCTGGGCGAAGGCAAGCATTGGAAGTAATGCAATGACGGCAGCAAGTGAAAGAGTTTGTAGTATGCGAGTTTTCATATGGCTAACCTGAATTGGTTCGCTTAGGTTTTTGAAGGAATTACTTGAACTATTCGGGATGAGCTACGACGTTGAATCGAATCGTAACTTTATCACCGGTGTGTAAAGTGCCCAGTAATGCGGTTGGAGGATCAATGCTGAAGTCAGACATGACAAGCGCCACGCTTCCTTCTAACTGAACTTGATTGTTTGCAAGCAATTTGCCTGAAGTGCTCAAGTCAATTGGTTTGGTAACACCGGCCATTGTCAATGTGCCTTTTAGCAGTGCGCTAAAGGTGCGATCGGCGGTGGAGGTAGTTGTTGCGGATGCTAATTTAAAGGTCATATTGGTGGCCTTATTACCACCTAATGCCTTGCGCATCTTTTTATTCATCGATCCTTTTCCACAGTCGATATCTTCGATTTCAACTGTGAATGAACCAGATTCGAATTTCAAGGTTGCTGAAGCGGCTTGGAAGCCTGCAACAAACGCCCCAGAGGATTTATTGATGTCACATGTCCAATCGTGAATGGTCGACGTTCCATCAATAAATAGCGTAGAGTCCGGAGCGAAAACATACCGAGTTTGACTCGAGGTAGATTGGGCTATGGAAGTCTGAGTGATCAATACTAAAAGTGAGAAGGAAAGTATTTTATAGAAGGCTCTCATGATATATCCCTTGTTGGGTGATTTCGAGAGTAAAAATACTTTGGCCAATGGGTAGGGGAATACCCGACTTTCCAAGCTTGGCGTGACCGTAAAGCCTTACCAGCAGCGTAGGGGGCCTCCCTACGTGACCCCTCAAAGGATCATTTGGATCAAAAAAAGAGGATATTGACGGCTGTACGGCGTTTTTATTGCTTAAGGAGCCGGCTCGTACTTTTGATTAACGAATACTTCCGTGTCTCTTTTTCCGATTGCTCTTGCCGTTATTTATGCCAACAGGGTCTTATTGCGTCTTTTCATAGTGATGAAATCGCAGATTTTGAATGGAAACCCATTAAAAATAATTCCCAATTGGGCCGCAAATCCTGGAATTTCGACTCAGGAGAGCAGGAATAACCACTCTGCACACTACTCCTAATTCTCGAATTTCCGATTGAGGAAGGGAGGGAATATACCCGGTCGATTGCGCCTTCTACTTCGTCAAAACCCGGGATCCATCTTTTTGCATCAGATACCTAAACGAATAATAACGAGGAGTTTCGACGGGCCCATCTGTTGAAAATTCGCTTTTGTAATAGTCCAATATTTCGAGCTTGACGAATTTCCTTGTTTGCGTTTTAATCAAAAGGATTCGATTTTCGACGGGGGTAATTACGTGTGTGTTAAAGTCGTAATCAAACCATCCATCTGTGCCACCACTCGGCAACGTTAGAGGGCCAAGATCATTCGACAAATAGCCGGAATCCGGCGCTGTATTTAAGGAATCATAGGCCGCATCCATGTACTGTGCTGAGCCGCTTACTTGTATATTTGTCCCTTGAAAGGCAATATCCCAACCGCCGAATACTGCGGCTTCAGGGGCTACAATTTCCCCGCTTGACAGGTTGAAGTACACAAAACCATCCGATGTCGCGTCTAGCCCTTTGATTGATCGAGACTCGAGGATCTGAGCATGAACGAGGGGTGCAGCAGCCAACAACAACAACAGTATAAATAGACGTTTCATGTCCGGAAAGATAGTATGGTCGATAAAAAGTGGTCAAGTTCTAATTAATGTACACACATATTATTCAGTTTGAATACTAAGCTCTCTCGAATAAAATTGGGTTCAGGTGGGTTTTTATGACGTCTCCGATGGTCGAACCCGGGCACCATACCTCCCAATCTAGTTTTTGGTGTTCGTTTTCAGGGTTCTTCAATCGCATGTTTCCCTCCATATATATGGTACACATCACTTTGCGAGTCTCCGAAGTGAGGTTTGGTGCTGCTCGGTGGTACGTCCATCCCGCATGAAAACTCACTTCACCCAAATCAAATGGCTCGATTACGTGCTCAAATCCCCCTTTGCGTAGGGCTTCATTGACCATCCGTTCGCTATCGTCACCGATAGGGAGCCCTCTGCCGTCGATTAATTCGTGGCTACCCGCACTAAATTCCAATGCTCCCATTTTCAGGGTAGTCTCTTGGAGCGGAATCCAAGCAGTAATGGACCGATCAGATTCCAAGGGCCAGTAATATTGATCGGCGTGCCACGGAGTATATCCCCCTCCAGCTTCTTTAAACAAGGCCTGATCGTGATAGAGTCGAACAGACGAGACCTCCATTAATTGCGCAGCGATTTGAGCCAATCTTGGACTAAATACCAGCTTTTTGATCTGCTCGTCCTGTCGCCACAAATTTGTGATTTGGATAAATGCCTTTGAATACGTGTCTCGGTCATTCATTGGGCGTTTCTCGCGATTTAACTCATCGACTGAAGCTGAAATCACATCGTTGTAATAGCCTATTTCCCCACTTGACAGTACGTTTTTGAGTTTAATGAACCGATATTTTTGATAAAATCGTATTTGCGCTTTTGTTACTCGATACGGCTCTCTGAGTAAGAATGAATCAATCATCACATTCGCTTAGATTAGTTTCAAAGACTGCTGAACATACGTAACAACTTTATCCCGTTTTCAAACTGTGAAATCTGCCCGTCTCCTACTTGTTCTGATCCCTATTCTTTTTATCAACTGTCAAAACTGGCTCGGTCAAGACACTACCCCGCCCAATCTCATCATTTTGTTTTCTGATGATGCGGGTTATGCCGATTTTGGCTTTCAAGGCAGCACGGATATTCGGACCCCTCATTTGGACGCTTTGGCGAGATCAGGGATACGGTTTACAAATGGTTATGTGACTGCGTCGGTATGTTCTCCATCAAGGGCAGGAATGCTTACTGGGAGGTATCAACAACGATTCGGACACGAATTAAACTTGCCGGGAAAACCTGATCCTGCGGTTCCCGAGGCGCTTAGAGGGCTTCCTCTCAGCGAACGAACGATTGCGGATTTGCTTAGAGAAGAGGGTTATGTAACCGGCCTCATAGGAAAGTGGCATTTAGGATTGGCCGATCACTTTCATCCTTTAAATCGGGGATTCGACGAGTTTTTCGGTCTTCGCGCCGGTAGTGGGCCTTACTGGCCTGGGCGGGTCGATCGTATCGAGAATGGAATGAAACCTGTTCCGGCGGACTCGCTAGAGTACCTGACGGATGAATTTGGAAACAGAGCCGTAGACTTTATCGCTCGCCACAGAAAAGAGCCCTTTTTCCTATTCCTATCTTTCACTGCTCCTCATACCCCTATGCAGGCCAAAGAAGAATATTTAGCTGAAGAACTAGGCCGATTCCAAACCGATGTTCGCGCAAAAAACGCCGCAATGACTCGTTCCGTGGACGACAATATTGGAAAGGTGGTGGCAACATTAGAAGCTTTTGGACTACGCGAGAACACCATTATCGTTTTTGCAAATGATAACGGAGGCGCAATGCCATATAACGGCTCTTTAAATTCACCGCTAAGGGGTGCAAAAGGGACCGCGCTTGAAGGTGGAAATCGGGTTCCGTACATCATTTCCTGGCCGGGCACGATACCAGAAGGCATCGTGTTTAGTAATCCGGTGTCTACCTTGGATATCCTTCCAACCTTTTTGGCGGCAGCCGGTGGCACATTGCCTAGCGACAGAACATATGATGGAGTCGACCTCCTCCCCTTTCTAAACGGCGAACGCACTGAAGCACCTCACGACACTTTGTTTTGGAAAATGGAATGGGGAGCGGCGGTCCGTGCAGGTGATTGGAAGTTGGTTCGTACACCAAATGCTGAACATTGGTTATTCAATTTGGCTAATGACATCTCTGAGACTACGGATTTGGCATTGGAATATCCGGAAAAAATGGCCAACCTTCGCGCCTCGTTGGAATCTTGGGAATCCGCGCACCCAGCACCTATCTGGGTAATTGATCAAGCTTGGCATGCACGCACGTCTGAGCGGTACGATCAATCCATTGTGGATGGGTTTATCCGCCGCTAATCAACATTTTTTGACGCAAAGTCTTTAGCGCAACAGTTGAATGTCGATACCTTAAACGGTGGGCCAAATTCGATAACTGATCGAGTCCAGCGGATCGCTTTGATTATGTAAGGAAATGCGTTGTAGTTCAAGGTTAACTTTTATTTGCCGTACGCTGCTGCTTTTTGCAGTCTTGATGAGCTTTTATGCTTCATCAGGAAGCCATCACGTCTTTGCCCAACAGTATCGCCTTGAATCCTATACAGCACAGGAGGGTCTTCCCCAAGCACAGGTATGGGACGCCATTCAAAATCGGCAAGGTGAAATTTGGCTGGCATTATATACAGGTGGAATCGTTCGTTTTGATGGACATGATTTTACCCGTTTTGGCCAAGAGGGATTCCTTTCTGAGTTAACGTTCCAAAGTCAAACTATTTACGAAGATCGTCATGGAACGCTTTGGTTCGGGACCCAAGGAGGTTTACATCGCTATGACGGAACAACCGTGTCGTCTTTTTCAACTGAAAATGGACTCCCAAGTGATGATATAAGGTCTATTGTTGAAGACAAAAAAGGAAAGTTGTGGATTGGTACGGATAAAGGAGTTTGTTCATTCGATGGAATAAGCTGTTCGGTTTTTGAAGACCAACGAATTCAAAACGTCGGATTCAAGTCTCTTTCAACAGACCTTCAAGGGAATTTATGGATTGGATCCACAACCGCAGGTCTCTTTAAATATGATGGCACTTCCATTTTGCACTGGGATGAATTCTCCGGTCTAGGGACATCGGAGGTCCGTGCAGTGACCTTTGACCACAATGAAATTATTTGGATCGCTACAAGTAAGGGCTTGGTGCGCTTTGACGGGACAGAATTCAAGTTATTTACGGAAAACGAAGGCCTTCCTTCCGCTGGGATTCAATCGCTTTCAGTTGATCGAGCCGGAACTCTTTGGATAGGGACGAAAAATGGAATGGCTCGTAAACAAGGAGAGTTAATCGTTCCGTTTGACCCTAAATCCTTAGCCAGTATCTCGATTCGTTCGATTCTCGAAGACCGCGAAAGCAATATTTGGATTTCAACAGACGGCAAAGGGATATTCAAATACACCCCTTCGCCATTCACGCATTACAACGAAGAGGATGGCCTGTTAGGAAGTATGGTTTGGGGAATTACTGAGGGCCCGAGCGATAACCTTTGGATTTCACTTCAAAACGGCATTAGTCAGTACGACGGATCAAAATTTTCTCCTGTTGAAGATCCAACTGGAATACTCCATAGACGCGAAGTCACGGCTATGCACAAGTCTAATTCAGGAGCTATGTGGTTAGGAATGCGCTCGTCCTTAATCAAGTATGAAGACGGCAAATTCGTAACGTTTACCCAGATCGATGGAAAACCAATTGGGACTATCAGATATATCACCGAAGACGTAAATGGTAATTTGTGGATTGCCACTCAGGAAGGTGTCGTTAAATTTGACGGTACCAAGTTTTACCTTTTTACCGATAAAGATGGACTATCCGACAATTCCGTATCTGCCATTCTAATTCATAGCAACGGCTCCATTTGGGTTGGTACCGATCATGGTGTCAATATTTTTGACGGATCTAGTTTTTCCCCCTACAAAACGGGATCGGCATTTGACAAATTCTGGATTTCAGACATCAAGGAATCCCCCAATGGTGATGTGTGGATTGCGACTCAGATTGGTGTATTTGTGAGCCTCGGCGCCGCTCCGGTATTAAATCCACAAATCGACAATTTTGGTCTAGCCCAGGGTATGAATGATGGAATAACATACTTCTTGGAGTTTGACAATGAGGGACAGTTATGGGTCGGAACGAATCGAGGGGTCAATCGCATAGATGTGCCAACTTACCTAACAACAGGAGAAAAAATAATCCGATCCTATGGTAAAAACGACGGCTTCCAAGGAATAGAAACAAATCACCACGCGGTATACAAATCTCCAGATGGGTCGATGTTGTTTGGTACCGTTGCAGGCCTCACCAAGTTCACCCCTGAGCTGGACACACGAAACCTGTCCGAGCCAAAAACAAATTTGACCGATGTACGACTGTTTTTTGAAGAAGCAGATTGGTCCAAATTCGGAAATCCGATAAAACCGTGGTCGAAGCTACCCGAGACACCCATTTTACCACATAATCAAAACCATTTAAGTTTTGACTATGCCGGATTGAGTTTTGCTGCACCTGAAAAGGTCAGATATCAATACAAGCTGGATGGATTTGACAAATCGTGGTCCCCAATAACAGATCAACGATCAGCAACATTCCGCAATCTTCCTCCCGGCCGCTACAATTTTCTGGTCAGGGCCAGCAATAATGATGGAGTTTGGAATAGCAAACCAACGTCCTATTCGTTCACCATTTCGCTTCCTTTTTGGGAAACCTGGTGGTTTTATGTGATTACAGCGCTTGTTTTAGTGTTGGCTTTGATCTGGCTTATTCGTTACAGCACTCGTTCGTTTGAGCATCGCCAGCGAGAACTGGAAGAAATTGTGGCTCAAAGGACTAGTGCACTGGAGAGCACCAATGAGGCTTTAGTTGAAGCCAAGGAACTAGCATTAGATGCAGCCCGGGCTAAAAGTGAGTTTTTAGCAAACATGAGTCACGAAATAAGAACGCCGATGAACGGAGTTGTCGGTTTTGCAGATTTACTCATGGAGTCAGATTTGGGGCCTCAAGAGCTAGAATATGTCAATATTATACGCACGAATGGCGATTCCCTCTTAAAGATTTTGAATCACATTTTGGACTTGTCAAAAGTTGAAGCCGGAAAAATTGAATTAGAGAACAATCCACTTTCACTTCGAGACTGTGTAGAAGAATCACTGGAAGTGATGACCATGAAGATCGAAGACAAAGATGTTGAGTTGGCACACTTTATTGATGCTGACGTCCCTTCGAACATTTATGGGGACGTAACACGATTGCGTCAGGTTCTGGTCAATCTGGTTTCCAACGCGATCAAATTCACCGAAAAGGGAGAAGTGTCCATTCGGGTCCATGTTGATCCTGCCAGTTTGGTTGAACACCAACCCAGTTACCGTATGCTTCATTTTGAAGTTTCGGACACGGGAATTGGTATCCCTGCTGAAAAAATGGCAAGACTGTTTGAATCCTTTACTCAAGCAGATGCAACAACTACGAGAAAATATGGCGGAACAGGCCTTGGCCTCACCATTAGCAAAGAACTAAGTGAGTTGATGGGTGGACGCATGTGGATCGAAAGTAAAGTTGGTGTTGGATCGACTTTTCACTTCACTATTGCTGCCCAAGAAGCTCCGAAAAACCCTGATATACTCTCTTACAATGGTATTCAACCAATACTTCAAGGCGCGCGCGTTCTCGTTATTGGAACCAAAAATACCATCCGTCAAGCGCTCGAATCTCAGTTCGCAGAATGGGGAATGAATCCCACTTTTGTCACAACCGACAATGAGGGACTTGCCCTGCTTGATCGAGGGATACGATTCGAAGTGGCGATTGTCGACTTGAACGCAAGGAACCAATCTGAGTCTGAAATGGCTCTGAAAATCCGAAAACGGCCAAAATTTAAAAATTTACCGATCATTGCGTTGGCTAGGCTTGGTAAAAATGCAAAGGGTCTTGAGAAAGGAGGTCATTATTCGAGCAGGGTCAATAAGCCTATCAAACAAGAAAGCTTGTTCAAAAATCTTACTGATGCCCTGGGCAAAGAACAGCCAAGGATGGTGTTTACCACAGCATCCGTACCGTTGGTGCGGGAAAAACTTGCTGCCTCCTACCCTCTTCGAATATTATTGGCGGAAGACAACGTAGTTAACCAGCGATTATTTGAAATTACTCTGGAACGGTTAGGTTACAGCATTGCAATAGCTTCCACGGGTATCGAAGTACTCGCGTTACTTCGAAAGAGGTCTTTTGACGTCGTCCTGATGGATATGCATATGCCTGAACTAGATGGCCCAGACACAACCAGGCATATTATTAAAGAATGGCCACCTGAAAAACGGCCTTACATTGTTGCTTTGACAGCCGCAGTGATGAAAGAAGATCGGGATCGTTGTTTTGAAGCGGGAATGCAGAGTTTTTTATCAAAACCTATGCAGACGCATGAGTTGATTGAAATCCTCAAGGCTGCTCCTCGACTTGTATCCAAGACTACGTCGAAAAATAAACAGCCGATTCAAAAGGCCCATCTGGCCATACCTAGGGCAAAAAAAAGCTCAGAGGCGTAAAACAGGTTTAAATCAGAAATAAAGCCCCGGCAGATGAAATCTTGCTGGGGCTTTATGCGTCTGACCATTGTGCACCAGGCTTGATGTGCGCCAGGCCTATTGTGCGTCCGAAGGAACTCAAACCCCCACGAGCCTAGGCTCACTGCGCCCCGAACGCAGCGCTTCCGCCACAGACGCTGCTTAGTACTAAACTCTCCGAAAGAAGTGGATCTAAATGGTACGACAAATGACCATCTCATTCTATATGATTTATCGTTTTTACATGCCTTTCGATGCAACTATATTAGATAAATTTCGGAAACTACCTTCATTCTCCGACTATTCAACCCAAAACCAATCGTATGAAGCTTAGAATTGCTATTGCCGCAGCCCTTCTCGGGATGCTGCCAACGCTTGTTATGGCTCAAGAAGCGCCAGTTCCTTCAATTGAAGCCACTTTTGCCGAAATTGCCCCTCGCGCTGACGGAATCTTGGATGATGCTATTTGGCAGCAAATTCAACCCATGACCGACTTTGTGCAGCGATGGCCAAATGAAGGCGCAGCGCCGACCGAAGAAAGTTGGGCAAAAGTAGCGTATGACCGCGACTACCTCTATTTCGCGTTTCAATTCTCAGACAAAGAACCCGAATTGATCCGAGCTAAAAATATGGAGAGGGGCGGTCGAAACGACCGGGACGACCATGCCTACATCGGCATTGATACATTTTTGGATGGTCGGAATGCTTTTTTGTTTGAAATGAATGCACTTGGGACCCAAGATGATGCCCTGATTGCAGATGAACGCATGACCATAGATTCATACAGTTGGGACGCTGTCTACGTAAGCGAAACGGTAATCAATGACAAAGGATGGTCAATGGAGGTTCGCATCCCCTTCCGCCAACTTCGCTTCCCGGAAGGAGATGATTTGACGTTTGGACTCTGGATGAGACGCACAGTAAACCGAAAAAATGAAATTCAGAATTGGCCGTTGATTCCCTTGTCTTACGGAACGGGTTACAGTGACGATATTAAGACGGTTTCGCGGTATGGCCGCCTGACGGGTCTAAAGAACATCCGACGCGGCAAGAATATCGAAATTAAGCCTTATGTGATTACCGGTGCCCAAAACGTCCGAAACGACTTAGGTTTGGAAAAAACAGACTCCGATACTAATTACGATGCCGGATTTGACCTCAAATATGGAATCACGTCCAATTTGACGCTAGACTTCACAGTGAACACGGATTTTGCTCAGGTTGAATCTGATAATACTCAGATCAACCTTACCCGCTTTAGCCTCTTCTTTCCAGAAAAAAGGGAGTTTTTTCTAGAACGATCGGGAATTTTTGAACATGGCGATTCCAGGAGAACACAGACGTTCTTTTCCAGACGAATTGGGCTCTCCGAAGCCATCCTTGCAGGAACGAGGTTGACAGGTCAAATTGGTCGTTTTAACGTGGGCATTCTCAACATTGAAACTGCCCCCGACGGTGGATCTTTTACTGATAAAATGGGGCAGATTTTTGGGGAAAAGTCTGCAAACAATTCTGTTGCTAGGTTCCAAACTAACTTTCTAAAACGCGGATCGGCGGGAGTGATTTTTACCAATTTCGATCGAGCGGGCAGCTACAATCGGGCTTTGGGACTCGATGTTTCTCAGCGCTTCGGCTCTGCGAGCAGCATGGATGTTTGGTTTACAGACGTTTCAGACTCAGATTCAAACAATGAAGGACAGGCAGCAAGTGCAAGTTTAAATCTTCGAAACGATGTATATGGTGCTAGCCTTTCTTATACCAGTGTCGGCGAAAACTTCAGACCTGCGCTAGGTTTTGTGCAGAGGCGTGATATGAAGCAATCGATTGGGACTGTTACGTATAGCCCAATTCTTGAAAAGGGTCCTTTTCGTCAGATGGTCTTTCATACGATGGGAATCCATACGGACGGACAGGACGGAGAACTTCAATCATGGGATATTTATCCTAGTGTTTCTTTTTCAACTAAAGAACGAGATCAAATTCGATTTTCCGGATCTCGTTCATTTGATCGATTGGAATCTGTTTTCAGAATTCGTCCTGATGCTGAAATCGTTGCCGCAGACTACACCTTTGGTCGATATGGTGTCACATTCACATCGGATCCTGGTCGAAAATTTTCCGGCTCTTTGAAGATCGAAACAGGGGGGTTCTACGGTGGTGACCGGACAAACTGGAGCGCAAGTGCCGGGTACCGGCAATCCAAGTACCTTACTCTCGGTGGAAGGGTCAACAAAAGCGATATTGACCTACCAATCGCAAATGGCAAATTTAGCGCAACAACAGCATCCGTTGACATTTTAGCCAGCGTCAGCCGCAAGTTATTTGCCAAAGCACTGGTTCAGTACGATAACTTTTCCCGTGACGTCAATGCCAATATTCGCGTCGATTGGATTCATAGCCCCGGCTCTGACCTTTTCTTTGTGTTTAATACGTCCTATCACGTAACTGGTGACAATGAGGATCTTTTTGACCCTAGGGCAGACTTTATTATGAATGACATAGTCGGCGTGGCAAAGATCACCTATCTGATCTTGTTATAGATCACAAATAGAGTGGACTGACATAAAGAAGAGGGGGCGCCAAAGGCGCCCCCTCTTCTTTTAATTTAACCAAACATCCAAGAATCCCTAAGGATTTTTCACTCGGCTAAATCGCGCCGTTTCTTGCTCGAAAAACTCTTTATCATTCATGTGAGCTTGAATGTATGACCGAACTTGGGCCGGATTCTTCAAGTCATCAAGACCCTTTTTATACACATCCTCAGCCAAAGACTTTGAAACGATTATATCTTTAGACTCGAAGCTAAAAGTGTAGAAATACCATTCCGCTTCCTTCTCATCATCATCATCATCACAAATTGAGCATGTGAAATTGGCGAAAAGGACTCCATCCACCGAAGAAGCAAATGCTTTAAGATTCAATTGCTCAGATTCATCCTCATCGGGCTCTTTGTATATGAGAGCATACTCCGTGTCGCTCAAGGCTGAAATAGAAAGAAATGATACTATTTCATCGTTATCACCCTTGGCTTCCCAGTTACCAATCAGTCCCTCATCAAAAGCAACTTCTCCAGGAGAACCCATTGGCACCTGCGCACTCTCACACCCCGTTATAACAAGGGCCGCCAGCAAGAAAAGGTGGGTTATGGTTCGTTTCATTTTAAATGCATCCGCCCTTTCGGGCAATAATTAATGATTTCACAATTATAACGCCGCGGGAAAGAACCACTCCGTAACTAAAGAGTCAGGACTCCCCTACATCAACACCTATTGTAGATGTGTACTTTTCTCGCCTCCACGATTCTTTATCGCCAAAAAACTTCCGTTTAAATGAAACGATTTTTTTCCATTCTTGTGCTCGCATGCCTAACCACGCCGATTTGGGCGCAGGTAATTCGCCCCATTCCCTACCCTGTAATTCCAAATCCGAAGTTTGACCAAGCAGTGGTAAATGGTACTCGATCTGAAGATGGACGGCCTGGTGCATCCTACTGGATGAATCAGACGGATTATACCATTCATGCGTCTCTCTCTCCTTCTACAAAGATGCTAAGAGGAACGGAAGAAGTAGTGTATACCAACAATTCCCCAGACGACTTACGGACGGTTGTGGTTCACCTTCACCAGAACCTGCACAAAGAAGGAGTTGTGCGGAATCGAGCTCAAAAACTGACTGGAGGGATAAACCTTTCATTCGTGGCTTTCAACGGAGATGAACTCCTCGAGCGGTCCTCTTCACGCGACATCGGGTACAGAATTAATGGAACCCGGATGTATGTCACCCTGCCGACTCCCATAAAGCCAGGAGCCAGTGCAAAATTTGCTTTTTCTTGGACGTTTGAAGTTCCTGAAGCCGGCGCGCCTCGAATCGGACAAGACGGGGAAATATTTTTTGTTGGGTATTGGTTTCCTCAAATGGCCGTATACGATGACGTAAGTGGATGGAAAGCCGATGCTTACATGGGAAACGGTGAGTTTTACGCCGATTTCGGCTCCTACACTGTAAGCTTGACCGTACCAGAACAGTTTGTTATTGGGGCAACAGGAAATTTGATTAACGCCGAAGAAGTATTATCTGCACAAACGTTATCTAGGCTTCAGCGAGCCAAGACGACGGACGATATTGTGCGCGTAGTCACAGCTGACGACCGAGGTAAGGCAACCAAATCGAGTCCAACTGGAACACTGACGTGGAAGTTTAAAGCAGATAAGGTTCGCGATTTTGCCTTTGGAACCTCTGACAAGTACTTATGGGACGCTACTAGAGCGAAAGTTGAGGGATCATATAAGGATATTTTCGCATTTTATCGTCCAGAAATGGCTGTTTGGGCCCGTTCCGCAGAATTTGCCCGATTTACGATTGAATATCTTTCCAAGATGTTATTGCCTTATCCCTACCCGCACATGACCACTGCGGAAGGCGTTATCGGTGGCGGGATGGAATTCCCCATGATTACTCATATTGGCGGAGGGCGTAATGATCAAGGTCTCTTCGGCGTCACCTTCCATGAAATTGGGCATATGTGGTTTCCAATGATCGTAGCCCAAGACGAAAAAGAATTCACCTGGATGGACGAAGGACTTACCTCGTATAACACATCAGAAGGCTCTGCTGAATTCTGGAGCCAAGACTCTTGGGCTCCTGAAAGGCAAGGTTATTACCGAATTGCCGGTACGGGCGACGAAGTCGAACCGATGCGTCACGGAGACCAATACCCACTCGATGGTGGAGCCAGAGGCCTTGCTTCCTATAACAAACCAGCGGTTGCTCTTAATGCCTTACGCGGAATCGTAGGCCAAGAACGCTTTTCCAAGGCCTATAAGGAATATGCAAACCGATGGGCTTTCAAGCATCCTCAGCCCTATGACCTATTCAACACCTTCAACGACGTACTTGGAAAGGATTACGATTGGTTCTGGACAACCATGTTTTTTACGACGTGGACATTAGATCAGGCAATTGCGAAAGTAGAAGAGACCAATACCTCCATTACGGTGACTGTAGAAGACCTTGGCCTTTCGCCGTTTCCATCCCCAGTAACTGTGACATACGCCAACGGTGAAACCGTGACCGCTTCCGTTCCGGTTTCGGAGTGGTTATCTGGTAAAAGATCGGCGACATTAAAATTTAAAGCGGGTGCCATAACAAGAGTTGAGATCGATAAAGGCCAGTTTTTACCAGATGTTGATCGAAAAAACAACGTGTGGGAAAAATAGCTTTGCAAAGAAATTGAAAACTTAGCAAAAGGACTTGCCCGGATTCCGGGATCACGGTATCTTTCGGGCCGCTCTGGAATTTATTCCATGAGTAGATTCCTCGGTAGCTCAGTGGTAGAGCATGCGGCTGTTAACCGCAGGGTCGTAGGTTCAAATCCTACCCGGGGAGCATTAGAAAGCCCAGGTCACAAATGTGATCTGGGCTTTCTACGTTTCGGACGTTACGTATCGCACTGTTTGGCTTTTACAGCCAGGTTTGCTCTATTCTGATTTCAATGCATAAACAGGATTTGCTTGTGCTGCTTTGATCGAAGTGTAGCTAATCGTGAGAAACGCGACAATCAGCCCTCCTATCAGTGCAATTGGAAATTGAGCCAAATTTATATCCGTTCTGAATACAAAATTTTGAAGCCAACTATTCATCACGAAGTAGGCTAAAGGCCACGCAATCACATTTGCGAGAACGATCCATTTCCCGAAGTCTCTGAAGAGCAGTAGCACAATGCCTGAAGCAGAAGCTCCTAATGATTTTCGAATTCCAATCTCTTTTGTTCGTTGTGTAGTTACAAAAGCAGCCAAGCCAAATAGTCCAAGGCAAGCAATTAAAACTGCCAGAATGGAAAAAATAATCAGGATTCGGCCCATATCCTGTTCTGCCATATACCGTTCTTGAAATACGGAATCAAAAAACTCGTACTCAAACGCCTGCCCATTGGAAACGTTATACCATTCCTCTTCGATTGTACCAATGATGCTCATCAGATCAGCAGAAGAAACTCTCACGGAAAGATTACGACCAGCATCTCCCTCTCCCATTGAAACAAAACCAAACGGTTTTATATCGTTTTGAAGAGATTCCACGTGAAAATCTTTCACAACACCGATCACCGTCACAGTACTTTCTGAAAACATCGGAATCAGCTTCTGCCCCACTGGATTTTCCAGCCCTAAAAGTGCAACTGCGGTTTCATTCAAGACGATTGAAGATTGATCCAAGGGAGTATCTGCAGTAAAGTACGTCCCATCAAGCATTTCCAGTTTATAGGTTTCGGCAAATCCTTCGTCGGTACTGTTAGTCCAAATGAGCTTGTTTTCTGTTTCAGGCTGGCCTTCGGCCCTAAACATATTATCGTTGTTGAGTTCTCCAAACAGACTTGAACTATTTCCCACCGATACCACGGCAGCATTACGAAGCAAATTTTGCTTGAGCGATTGCAGCCCATTTGGAATATCGTCTGTCTTTTCGACCACGATGACTTGATCGCCTGAAAAGCCCAGATTCGTGTTCTGGATGAATTTAAGTTGACCGTATACCACGAGGGAAGCGAGCACCAAAATGGCAGAAACTGAATATTGAAAAACGATTAATCCGTTGCGCAATAAGGACTTAGACTTGCCTTTGGGGCCGCCTCCTTTTAAAACAGCGGCTGGATTAAAGGACGACAGCAAGAAGGCCGGATAACTTCCCGCTACAAAGCCAACGACAATGGCCAATCCAAACAATCCCGGAATCACCAACCAATTGTCGAAATACGACAAATCGAGGTTTTTATTTGTGAATGAGTTCATTACCGGTAAGAACACCTGGACCAGTACGAGTGCGAGTATTACTGAAAGCACGCTTAGGACAATGCTATCGGACATGAACTGAGCAATGAGTTGTCCTCTGCTAGACCCCAATGCCTTGCGCACACCCACTTCCTTTGCTTTTTGGGATGAAATTGCAGTAGAAAGATTGACGTAGTTAACACAGGCTATTAACAAAATGGCTATGGCGATTCCTCCAAACAGCCAAACATAGAGGATATTGCCGTTCGTTTCATGCTCTCCGCGGAGCCGTGATCTCAAGTGAATGTCTGTGAGAGGCATAACGAGGTACTCAAATTCTGTACCGCTGGACATAATGGCTTCAATAGGCGCATTAAAAAGTTCAGCAATCTCAGGATAGACATGACTAACAACGAGAGCTTTTAACTTCTCTTGAAACGCTTCAGCAGACGTGCTTGGATTCAGCACGAAGTAGGTTCCAAAATTGTTTTGAGTGGCCCACGACGTACCTCGACTGTTTTCACGGGACGCCATGGATGCCAAAAAATCGTAGTGAGCATGGGATGCGGCAGGCGCGTCCTTTATGACGCCCGTAACCGTGTAATCCTGCCGGCCATCCATGGATACGACTTTCCCCATCGGATCCTCATCACCAAAATACTTGTCTGCCATCGACTCCGTAAAAACGATGGTATACGGACTTGTCAGCGCCGTTTTTGAATCACCGACCACAAATGGCATCGTAAAAACGTCAAATACAGTAGAATCGGCCCAATAGAACCGTTCTTCACTAAAGGCCTTGTCCTCATATCGAAGTACTGGGCTACCTCCTTTGCTAAATCGAGTAGACGCTTCTACTTCTGGAAATTCGTCAACTAGTCCCCTTGCGACGGGAGCGGATACAACCGCAAAATTTGACTCCGTTCCATCCAGAAAAATATGAAGGCCCATTTTGTGAATTTGGTCTGCCTTTTCGTGGTGTCGATCATAACTCAGTTCATTTTGAACAAAAAGCCCAATCAATATGAAACAGGAAAGGCCGAGTGCCAATCCTCCCACATTTAGCAATGAAAAGCCTTTTTTAGCAGAAAGATTTCGAAGAGATGTTTGGAGAAGACTTTTCAACATGTGATCTGGCGACCGATTTAGGTAGGCTTTCGTTATGCCGACTACACGTTGAAATGGGGGGTTTTGTTACATATGGGCGACGTAGGCTTTCCGTGATCACCGAAAAGCCCAAATGAACATCTCGACTCGCGTTTATAATTAACGTGCCCTAGGCCCAATTCTCTTCTTCCAATGGTCTTTATCGTTTTTGTTTTTTCAAGCTGTTTCATGCGTTTTCATGCGTTTTCAAGCGAATGTTTCCGTTTCCTCACATTACATTCATGTATTGAATATTCCTGAACCTCTCAAAAACGCTCAGCATGTACTTTTCAACCCTCGATTATGTCGTGTTCGCACTTTATGGTGCGGTCATCATTGGGCTCGGACTCTGGGTATCTCGTGAAAAGGATGGTCACGAGAAAAACACGAGCGATTATTTTTTAGCTGGTAAATCGCTTCCATGGTGGGCCGTCGGGGCTTCGCTTATTGCAAGCAACATATCTGCTGAGCAATTTATAGGCATGTCGGGTTCTGGTTTTCGAGTGGGATTGGCTATTGCATCGTACGAATGGATGGCAGCCATCACCTTGCTGGTAATTGCTTACTTCTTCCTCCCGATTTATCTAGAAAAAGGCATTTTCACAATGCCACAGTTTCTCGAAAAACGATATGACTCGAGGGTTAGGACTCTTTTGGCCGTGTTTTGGCTGTTGGTCTATGTGTTCATCAACCTAACCAGTGTGCTCTACCTTGGAGCATTGGCGCTCGAAGGCATAATGGGCGTTCCCCTATGGACCGGAATATTTTGTCTCGCTCTTTTCTCGGCTGTGTATAGTATTTATGGGGGATTGAAAGCGGTTGCCTTTACCGACGTCGTTCAAGTTGTGGTGCTGGTCGGTGGCGGTCTATTGACCACGTATTTAGCGCTAGATGCTTACGGCGCAGGGTCTGGATTTTTAGCCGGATTTATGAAATTGATCAATGAAGTCCCAGGGCACTTCAATATGATCTTGTTTCCGGGTGAACTGACCTATCCCGAAATTGAAGCCGGACAAACGGTGATGAAAGATGCGTATCAATTGCTGCCAGGCCTAGGCGTTTTGCTGGGCGGAATGTGGGTTGCCAACCTATTCTATTGGGGATGTAATCAGTACATCATTCAGCGTGCCCTTGCAGCAAAAAGCATAAAAGAGGCTCAGCGTGGACTAGCATTCGCTGGTTATCTCAAGCTCCTCCTTCCGCTTATTGTTGTAATCCCTGGAATCGTGGCATATGCGCTAAACGCGCCCATTGAACGCGGAGACCAAGCGTACCCTTGGCTCCTGGCAACCTACGTTGGGCCCGGCCTCCGAGGATTGGCCTTTGCTGCCCTCGCCGCTGCAATTGTATCCTCATTGGCTTCCATGATGAATTCAACTGCCACCATCTTTACGATGGACCTTTACAAAAACCTAATTGACAAAGAGGCTAGCGAACGGAAATTGGTTAAGGTTGGCCGCATCGTTGGAATGGTAGCCATCATTATCGGGGCGTTGTTGGCTCCGCAGTTGTCTGCCCTTGATCAGGCCTTTCAATACATTCAAGAATACACGGGCTTTATTAGCCCAGGAGTTCTGGCCATTTTCATGCTAGGCCTATTTTGGAAAAAAGCGACTCCAAATGCTGCCTTGTTTACAGCCCTACTCAGTATTCCGATGTCGGCAGGCATGAAAATCCTGGCACCGGCCGTCCCCTTTATAAACAGAATGGGATATGTGTTTGTCCTCTCTGTTTTACTCATTGTGGTCATATCTCTGATTGAAGGAAAAGGCAAAGATCATGAAAAAGGTGTTGACTTAGCCAGTTCCAGAGCAGAATCTGATTCCGTATTTAATGGGTTGGCCTTTGGCATATTGGGCATTACGGCTGCGCTGTACCTGATTTTCTGGTAAATCTATTCTCGCGCAATCAGCTCTTCACTATCGGTCCTATAGAATCCGTGTAGCCAGCTATTAGGAAGCAACTAGTTTTAAGATTAAACTGTCTTGTTTTCGATTTTAGCATCTATTCGGGCACGTTAGTGAAATACTTTATTCGACTATCCTCGTTCGTTTTGGCCGTCTTGTTTGGAACAGGATGTGGCCAGAATGAGACCTCTTATCTCGAGGCCAACTACACCAAAATGGAAGTTTCCATCCCCATGAGGGATGGCGCCAACTTGTTTGCCACTGTTTATGTCCCCCGCGACACTACGCAGACTTATCCGTTTCTAATTAAACGCACTCCGTACAGTTCAGGCCCATATGAAGCGGGGGTATATCCGAACGACGTTGGGCCTGGAGGATCGCCTCGGTTCTTGGAAGAGGGTTACATCTTCGTAAATCAAGACGTTCGCGGACGTTTCATGTCGGAAGGCTCATTTTTAAATATGACTCCGAACTACCCAGGAAACGAGCCTGGAACGCCCGTCGATGAAAGCAGTGACACATTTGACACGGTCGAATGGCTGTTAGCTAACATTAAGCATAACAATGGAAAAGTTGGCCTCTGGGGCATTTCTTACCCAGGTTTTTACGCCGCAGCTAGTATAGTGGATACCCACCCTGCCATAAAAGCCTCCTCTCCTCAAGCTCCCATTGGAGACTGGTTCGTGGGCGATGACTTCCATCATAACGGCGCGTTCAACCTTCAAGATGGATTCCGGTTTTTTTACAATTTTGACCACGTTGAAAATACGCCAACTACGGCACGCCGCGAACCGATCGACTTTGGGTCCGACGATGCCTACCAGTTTTTCCTTGATCTGGGACCGCTTAAAAATGCCAACGAGCGCTATTACCACAACACCATCCCCACCTGGGATTCGTTAATGCAACATGGCACCTACGATAGCTACTGGCAAAGCCGTAACATCATCCCACACATGAAAAATGTGACAGCCAGCGTGATGACCGTAGCGGGATTGTATGACGCTGAAGACCCCCACGGTCCGATTGGCATCTACCACTCCACGGAGGCTAACAACCCAGGGATTAACAACACGTTGGTACTCGGACCCTGGTTTCATGGCGGCTGGGTTCGGTCTACGGGCGCCTTTCTGGGAAATGTGTCCTTTGAAACGGAAGCTTCTACGTACTATCAGGAAAATATTGACCTCTCGTTTTTCAATTATTATTTGAAAGACAAAGGCACACTCGACCTGCCAGAGGTCATGGCCTATGGTTCAGGAAATAATAAATGGTTCGAATTCAGTGCGTGGCCGCCTACAGAATCGACACCCTTGTCATTTTATCTGGGTGATGATGGACGGTTGAGCACTGAAGTCCCTCAGGCAGACGCAAGTGACATGTATGTGAGTGATCCGGCGAATCCAGTTCCGTACACCGGTGAAAAAACGCTTCGACGTACCCGGGAGTTTATGGTCGAAGATCAGCGATTTGTTACTGGTCGAGAAGACGTTTTGGTCTACCGATCAGACGTTTTAACGGAAGATTTCACCTTTGCCGGGCCTGTTTCGGTTGAGTTGTTTGTGGAATCCACTGGCACAGATGCCGATTTTGTGGTCAAAGTGATTGATGAATACCCCGAAGATGCTCCTGAATGGCAAGAAAGTGCCGAAAAATACCTTCCGGACGCGCCTATGGCGGGTTATCAGATGATGGTACGCGGTGAAGTGTTCAGGGCAAAATTCCGAAATAGCTTTGAGTTTCCAGAGCCCCTTGTTCCTGGTGAAGTGGCGCGCGTTGCTTACGATACCCCGGACATACTCCATACGTTTAAGGCTGGACACCGAATTATGGTGCACGTTCAGAGTAGCTATTTTCCTTACATCGACCGCAACCCGCAGACGTTTGTAGATATCTACAATGCGGATGAAAGCGACTTTCAA
Organism: uncultured Bacteroidota bacterium; assembly: GCA_937876355.1. Lineage (GTDB taxonomy): Bacteria > Bacteroidota > Rhodothermia > Rhodothermales > UBA10348 > UBA10348. The sequence goes on from CALFHN010000019.1 coordinate 25,722, forward strand.
GCGGCTACGCAGACCATACACCGCTCGGCTCAGTATCCTTCGCGAATAACCATGCGAATGCTGGATCAATAATGCACCGCATGAGAGAATGCGCCGAGGTGGTCTTTGACTAGGCCCTTATAAGGGTTGAAAAGCGGTTTGACCGTTTGGTTTTAAAATGATTGGGGTGGGGTGATCTTTCAGATCACCCCACCCTTTTTTGTTTGGCCCGGCAACGGCAAAGAAAGACGTTTTCAATTTCTTTCAGCTCGCGTGATCCCGTCTGGACGGAAAAGTCGTATTCTTGGTAGAAGGCGCGTGTTTACGCGCCAAATCCAGCAGTTAATCGGCCCTACCATGACGGAAATAGGCAAAAAACAGCAAACGGGCACCCTTTCCCGATCAGGAAATCGATTCCATATCTCGATGGTTAAGCCTTATTGGTGGCAAGCCTCTTTTTTACTATATCTCTCAATGCTGACGGGTTTGTCCCCAGTGGTTGCCCAAATTGCGCCCAAATCAGAGCTAACCTTTCCAATATCTCAATTGGAAAGCCGAGCCACTATGAAGCTCCTTTCCAAAAAAGACGGCTTGTCGCAAACGAACGTTTTTGATCTCCTCCAGGACAAAAACGGATTCATTTGGACCACTTCAGGCGAAGGGCTAAATAAGTACGACGGGTATTCCTTTGCATTTGAAATCCTTCCCCCTTGGTGGCGCACCATTTGGGCCTATTTGGCCTATGCTGCTTTGCTTGGTGGCTTCTTTTATCAGGTAGACCGTTTCCAGCGCCGTCGATTGAGCCGGAAACAGGAAGAGCAAGCCCGAATTGACCGGGCTGAGTTAGAAGCGGAGAAGGCATCGGCGCAGGCCCGGGTGCTTCAGGCAGAGAATGATGTTAAAGAACTGGAGCTCAAGAAAGCTAAAGAATTGAAATATGCCTTTTCGGCGCTCCAAAAGGCCCTTGACGACCTCAAAACGACCCAAGACCAGCTAATCCACTCCGAAAAGATGGCTTCGTTGGGCGCGCTTACAGCAGGTATCGCCCACGAAATCAAGAATCCGCTCAACTTCATCAACAACTTTGCCGAGATCAACTCGGAACTGGCTGACGATTTACTAGAGGCCCTCCCTCCTTCTGCCCAAACCGAGGAATTGCGTTCCATTCTGGACAGCATGAAGGAAAATTCGGCAGTGATTGGCAAACACGGCAAGCGTGCGGATAGCATTGTGCGCAACATGCTTCAACACGCGAGTGGCAAAGCGGGAGAATTAGAATCTACCGATTTCAACAGACTCGTTGGTGAGTATGTTGATCTAGCCTTCCATGGTAAACGCTCTCAAATGGACAGTTTTCAGTCCGAAATCAAGCGGGACTTCTCTCCGGATGTAGACCTCGTTCCCGTTGTGCCACAAGAGTTTAGCCGGGTGGTCCTTAACCTCTTGGGGAATGCGTTTGATGCGGTTCAGGAGCGGGCATTATTGGAATCCGGCCCGTTTGCTCCCCTTGTTGAAATCCGTACTTCGCGCGTCGGAGATCACGTAGAAATGCGCGTAATCGACAACGGCACTGGTATCAAAGCGGAAAATATGGATGAAGTCTTCAAGCCGTTTTTCACCACCAAACCAACGGGTGCTGGAACGGGCCTAGGGCTCTCCATGTCTTACGATATTGTGGTTAAGGCCCATAACGGGACCATGCGTGCGGAATCCAACGAACATGGCGGGGCTACGTTTGTGGTGACCGTTCCTGGGTAAGAGCGTTGCCGGGGTAAGAGCGCCGATATCAGAGTGGCCGTTACCGCGCGAACATCTCAGCAAGCGTGTGCAAGGCGAGGTCCTGCACCTTCTTACTGATGGTCCCTAGTTTTTGGGTTAGCCTTGATTTGTCTACGGTTCGGATTTGGTCCAACACCACTTGTCCCTTCACTTTTGAAAGGTACAGTTAATGCGTGTGGGGTAGTTGCGGCCTAGGCTTGTCATTGGCGCAATAATCACGGTGCGGATATGGCGGTTCATTTCGTCTGGAGAGATGACCAAACAGGGTCTCTTTTTCCTGATTTCGCTGCCCAGGGTTGGGTTGAGATCAACCAAATAGATATCGAATCGGCGTATTTCGCCTGTTATTTCCAATTTACTCATTCCCAACTCCACTCGGTCTCATCCCAATCCGTCTGAATGACAGGGTCTCGCATCGCATCATCCCCTCTTAGGGCCATGCCCCTAAACATGATGTCCCATCCCAGCCTTTGACGGTTCGCGGCTTGGATGATTATTTGACCGTCTTCGACTCGTAGTTCGATATCATCCGTAATTCCAGCCTGCTCCAAAATGGGCTTGGCTAGTCGAATACCTTGTGAGTTTCCGATCTGAATAATCTTCGTTTTTAGATTCACTTCGAATTCAGGTAAGTACATTGTAATTACATTGATAAATTTGATGAAGCGTTTGGTTCCATGATGGACTTGAATCCTTTACTAGACCCTTGCACCGAATGCAAATAACCTGCCAATCCTAGAAATATGGGGAGTTTACTAGGCCAGAAAAATTAAGGTGCGAATTCGCTTGACACACATATATTACACATATTAACATACAGGCCCTTTAAATTGTTGGAACGGGCCGACTTCAAGACGTGTTAGCGCCGATTGTTGGTGGCCCGGCATATTTTCCGCTTGTGCGTTATGATTGGCTGCCTGACCATCAAACATTTTCCTGCCTGGGCCATCTCCCTGATTCGGCGTCACGACGCCGTTCGGCCCCTTATCGTGCAGGAAGATGAACATATTGTGGCGCTGAATACCGCTGCAGAAGCTTTAGGACTTGAGACGGGCATGACGGCCGCGAGAGCTACCGTACTGTGCCCAAGTGCCAAGTTGTACGTGAGGGACTCTGTGGCAGAATTCAGCGCTTGGGAATATGTACTGGAGCGCATGAATAGGATCACTCCGTTTATGGAAAGTGATTCGCTGCGGTTATGGTTCAAGGCCACTCCAGATGAAATACGCGCCTTAACGCTCTATTTGGGTGCATCTGTCGGGTTTTCGACATACCGATCTACGGCATGGATGGCCTCCCTCCAGGCCAATCAGGGTGGCATCCTCACCGTACCTGAAGGTGAAGTCAACTCCTTTATGGACACCTTCCCCACTGAATTATTGGCCCGGGCTGGTTTTAGTGACTCCTGCATTGAAGGGCTAGAACTCTTGGGATGTTTTTCTGTCGGGCTGGCTCGAAACCTAAACAAACGCCATCTCACACTGGCTTATGCCAAGGAAGGGGATGTTCTCTTTGATATCCTCCACCCAACAGATGCCTCGCCGGTATCCCTGTTCAGGCCGGCCCCCTTCATCCGAAAACGATTCACGTTATATGTACCCTGCTATCATCCGAGCGAAGCCATGCCCATTGTGCACCGGCTCGCAGAGAAGGCTCATGCGGATTTAAAATCGAAATCTAACATCGTCGGGCAAATTCGCATTGTATTGTACCTGGAAGGATGCCCCTCGATGCGGAGCACCCGCTTATTGACCCATCCAACGGCCCGGCTCGATGCCATCACGCGGTTTGCCGAACGCCTGGCTACAGGTATGTTCGCTGGCCTTCGCCAGAAAAGAGGTCGGGTTGGGATTGAACGCATTGAGCTTGAATTGGCAGGGTTACTCACTGGAGAAATGATCCAGACCAACCTTTTTGGAGAACGGCTTCGAAAACTCACAGCGGCGGTCAGCAAAGTCCATCGCCGCTTTCCACGGGCCCTAAAGCGCGGCGTGGTCCGGCCGGGGGCACATTTTCACGAAGATCAATCTGGGTATACCACATGGGAATGATAAAACGCAGCCGCCGAGACACGGAAGTACGGTTCGAGGGCGACAGGCCTACCCTCCTCATTCGGGGTAAACAAAGCTATGTCGTCAAGGAAGTCATCGAGCAGTGGGATGTGCGCGGGACGTGGTGGGGTAACGAACGACACCGACGTTATGTAACCCTGCGCACAAATCAGGGCACATTTGAAGTGGCTCGGGACATGAAAACAGGAAAATGGTCATTAGCAGGTATTCATGACTGAATTAATTCAATTATTTAGATTCTTATTTATGATATAATTTATACAACTATAAATACCATTATTCCTGAGTTTTTTCATCTATAATTTCTCGTAACTACCATGTTCACCCACCTACACGCCCGGAGCTGGTTCTCTTTTCGAGCCGGAGGATCGCCACCTGAGGCGCTTGTCGCAGAGGCGGCGCGTCTTGGTATGGCATCTATGGCCATCACTGACCGGCATGGGGTATATGGAGTGGTGCGTTTTCAGCAAGCCTGCAAGGAATACGGCCTTCGGCATGTGTTTGGGGCGGAGGTACCCATATATAGCAGTGATACGATGGCGGCCGGTGCCAACCCCGCTCCCAGCAATGGCGCGGTGGGAGGCCACCGTTCTGCGCTAGGGACCGCAATTCTTGACCCTGATCCCGAACCTAGTCAGTCTCTCGTTTTGATCGCACAAAACCGAGAAGGATATGCCAACTTGTGCCAAATTTTGACACTGGCCCATATGGAGGGCGCCTCCCGCGACATGAGAGACCACCCTGCCTCAAGCCTTGAATCCCTTGCAGCGCATAGTGATAACTTGTTCTGCCTTACAGGTACGGATGAAGGCAAACTGTTTCAACTCCTCGATTCGGGGCACGTACAAGAAGCTGGACAATGGGTAGGCACACTGCAGGATATATTTGGAGATCGCCTCTTTATTGAGGCCACCCATCAGCGCCGTAAAGGAGATAACCGCCGACTTGGCCAGATAATTAAGCTCTCTAAGGACACCCATGTCCCTCTCGTGGCTACCGGCGATGTCAGGTTTGCCACTCCCTCCCACTACTGGCGCTATGACCTATTAACCTGTATTCGAAATGGAATTACGGTATTCGAAGAGCACCCTGAACGCCCCAGTAATGCAATGGCCTACGTGCAGCCCGAAGCCGAGCTTGCGAGGCGAGGGCTGCCCATGGAAGCCCTTCATCTTTCGGGTGAAATCGCACAAATATGCAGCGTAGACCTTATTCCAGGGCATATTATACCACCGGGAGCCCTTCTGCCAGAAGGAGTTATCTCTGAAATATTATTCCATGAGAAGGTAGCGGCGGGCTTTGCCCGCCGCTACCCCGAAGGCACGCCTCACCGCAAAGAGGCCCAGGCCCGGCTCACCAAAGAAGTCAACATCATCTCAAGCCTAGAACTTCAAGACTTCTTTTTGGTGGTCAATGAAGTCATTGAAGAGGCTCAGCGTCGCGGAATCAGGTGCCTGGGTCGTGGCTCCGCGGCCAACTCCATTGTTACCTACCTCTTGGACATCACCAGAGTGTGCCCTATCGAACACAATTTGTTGTTCGAACGGTTTTTGCATCGAGGCAGAAAAGGCACCCCCGATATTGACCTAGACTTCGACTCCAGCCGAAGAATGGAGATTATCTCTTGGATGGAAGAACGATTTGGCATCAATCATACGGGGATGGCGGCCACCATCGATCGTTATTTGACTAAATCTGCTGTACAGGACACCGCTAAGGCCCTCGGCTGGCCAGCCGAAATGGCTATTCAAATGTCTAAACGGTGTGGCCATGCCCCACCCACAGAAAAATCCAATGCAGAGCACATCGAACGTGTGGCTGGTGGGGCATCCCCCCTATTGCACATTCTTCTAGGCGCATCCACTGCTCTACTCGATTGCCCCAGGCACCTCGGGCAACACTCCGGCGGTATGGTACTCACACGCAACCCTATGAGCACCTTCTCTCCCCTCCAAAAAAGTGCCAATGGCGTACGTATTGTCCAATTTGATAAAAATGACCTGGAATGGTTAGGGCTTGTTAAACTGGACGTATTGGGACTGCGTATGCTCGGGGCCGTATCCGAAACCGTCAATATCGTGGCAGAACGGCAGGGCCAGGTCATTGAACTGGATGAACTCCCATTTGACGACGAAAAAGTATACGATATGATCTGTGAGGGCGATGTGTTGGGGCTTTTTCAGATCGAATCGCCGGCCCAGATGAGCGCCGGAGCACGTATTCAGGCTCGAAGCATGCAGGATCTGATCAAACAAATCTCCCTAGTGCGTCCAGGACCTATTCAAGGAGGACTCATGCACCCGTTCATTCGCCGGCACAAAGGCCTCGAAAAGGTGCGCTACGATCACCCTCTACTCAAGGAAATCCTACACGACACCTACGGTGTTATCGTGTTTCAGGAACAGGTATTAGAGGTTGCCCATAGATTTGCAGGATGGTCGCTTGACGAGGCCGATACCTTCCGCCGCCTCATGTCCAAGTTTCGAGATGCCACTGAAATGGAGGGTATGAGGGACCGCTTCGTAGAGTCCTCTATTCAAAATGGAGCATCTCGCGGGGTGGCCAACCGCGTATTCGACCAGGTATCCAAGTTTGTGGGGTATGGTTTCTGCCGATCTCATGCGGCTTCCTTTGCCCTCACAGTATATCATAGCGCCTATCTCAAGACACATCACCCAGCGGCTTTTTTTGCTGCCCTAATGCAGCATCGCCCAGGAATGTATGCCCAAATGACCCTAGAACAAGATGCCCGCCGTCACGGCATTCGCGTCCTCGTTCCGGACGTGAACGCCTCGGGTCAGCGTTTTGACCTTGAGTCAGTACAGTCTGATTGGGCCATTCGGAAACCACTTACATCTGTCAAAGGAGTCCCAGACAGTTTGTCGAAAGACATCATTTTAGAACGTCAACAAGCCCCATTTGATAGCGTTGAAGATTTTTTCCACAGGATCCCTGCCGCTGGCGATGAACTTCGTGCTTTAGCAAAGGCAGGAGCTTTTGATCAACTCGAGGGCGCCAACCGGACGGTTCTCTACAAGCTGCAAGTCCTTACGCGCCAATATGTTACATCAGGGTCTAAGAACTCATACATAAGAACCACGCCTGGTACAACACTACTAGACATGATCGCTTTGCACCCCAAAGACATCCCTGCATTACCTGGTATAACGCTGCGCACTAGGTTAGAGTGGGATCTTCGCACACATAGTGGCCCACGTGTGCACCCAATGATTGTTCTACGCCAGTTTTTATCTGACTTTGAAATTCGTCCCATCGATATGGCCCGTCAGTTTGGCAACACCCTTCCGTATAACGAAAAAAAACCTCCCATCATGACGGCGGCCGGACTAGTCATGTTCAGACAACGTCCTGGCACGGCCAAAGGCACCATGTTTATCTTTCTGGAAGACGAAACAGGCTTTATTCAGTGTATTTGTAAACCAGATGTTCGGGATAAATTGGGAAGTGTACTCACTGAAGGCGCTCTCATCATACGGGGCGCAGTACAGGCAGTGGGTCCCTGGCGCGGCATCATGGTTCAAGAAGCCTGGGCGCTGGCCGGAGTTATCGGTGGTTACAAAGGACGCCCCGGAGGGCATTCCTTTGGAAGAGATGAACGCGAAACGGCCTTTGAGCAGGGGAGCAATTCAAAGACCCAGTCCGTATGATGCCATAAAACTGGGTCTAAGTACTGTTTTGAAGACCCAAAAAAGTGAATGTGTATGTGCGGAAGAATCGCAAACGGCGCGAAACCAGGCTACCTCAGAGAACACTTTGATGAAGTAGAAGCAGCCGAAATACTTGAAGAGCCTGGACTACTGCCGAGATATAACGTAACTCCGGGGCAGTTTTTACCCGGAATCCGGGCTTCCAACCGAGGAGGAACGGAGTGGGCTATCTTTAGATGGGGCCTAATTCCAAGATGGGCAAAACCTGATCAAATCCCCGATCGCACATTTAATGCTAGGAGCGAAACAGTGGCAGAAAAACCCACTTTTAGAGATGCTTATAAAAACAGACGATGCATTATACCTATTTCAGGATACTATGAATGGACAGGAGAAAAGGGATCTAAACAACCCTTTTATTTTCATAACACTGATTCCACGCCGCTCATTCTAGCAGGTCTATGGGAGACATGGAGGCATGAAGACAACATAGTGGATTCCTGTACGATATTAACTGCAGATGCTGATACCAAAATGGGGGGGTATCATCATCGAATGCCCGTGTTTTTAGATCCATTAGCCATTCGTACTTGGTTAGAAAATGATCCTAATTCATTTCAATCAATCATAAAAGGAATAAAAACCACAAATATCTCCATTTATCCAGTAAGCCGAGAAGTTAATAATAGCAGAACAGACCATTCCGGATTGATAGAGCCGTTAGCACAATTGTTGTAAAGGCGATTTTGACCTCGAAGCGCCCTTTATAGCCTGGAGCAAGTAAACAAAAAAAGTGACGCACCTGAAACAGATGCGTCACTTAAAACAACAAAATAATTCCAACTAGACGGCAAAATCTTCTTTCTTCTTTCCGCCGTCAACCTCTGCAGTTAACCATCGAGGCATTCTTCCTCTACCAGACCAAGCGTTCTCTGGGTTTTTAGGATCTGCATATTTGATTTTAGCAGGAGCCCGCTTATTCGTTTTCTGACCGCCAAAAAGTTCGGCGACTGAAAAACCAGCCTCAATAGCCAATTTTTCCAAACGTTTTCTTGTTTCGTTTTTATCAGATTCAGCTCTTTTATCCATTTCTTTTGAAATATCAGCGGAAAGCTTCAACAATTCGGCACGCGAGTACTTTTTGAAATCCATAATAAATTTAAATATGAGGCGAAGATGAAAAAGAACTTTTAATATTAAACAATCTTTTTAATTAATACAATATTATCACTTCTCTTATAAAACGATTTATCCTCGGAAGACGTTCCTATCTCACACCCTTAAATCGCAATGGTTACCTTGCCCCCTCGACCAGTTGGAATAAAACTTCAGCGAAATCGAGATCAGATAAAATTCACATTCCTGTTTAGTTTCTTTTGCCGTAATTTTGGGCGTTCGCTTCCCTTGGAGTTCCGAGTGGTTTCGAACCCAACTTATCGCAGATTGACAACGCAGTTTCTCATGCAAGAAAATTGGAATTGAAAATGGCAAATACTCAGGATTTAGATATGTTCTCAACTGTAGAGGAATCAACAGTTCTTGAAATCTCTTATGCGGATGAGATTCTCCGCTCCATCTACTCCATGTCTGACGGCGACGAGGACGATGGTGAGTTTAATGAAGACGATTATCTTTTTGACGACGATGACTCCTCAGATGTTAACGACGATGATGACGACGATGACGACGACGACGATGATGACGACGATTCATCGGACGACGACAACGACGATGATGACGACGA
>CALFHN010000020.1 GCA_937876355.1 uncultured Bacteroidota bacterium
GGAGGTGACGGACGGATTCGAACCGTCGTAGAGGGTTTTGCAGACCCTTGCCTAGCCACTCGGCCACGTCACCAGACTTGTAGTGCCCGTTGTTCACTCTTCGTTACACATGGACAGAGATTAACGAAAAAGAAGCACACTTTTGGTACGCCCGACAGGAATCGAACCTGTAACCTGCGGATTAGAAGTCCACTGCTCTATCCAATTGAGCTACGGGCGCAAGAAGTTAAAGAACACGTTTCGCAAATTAAGGGCTGCGAACTTCTGGATTCGGATTTCCCCAGAAAAAAAGCGGCTCGCCCCGCGAGGAGCGAACCGATCTTAATGTCGGGGTGGCAGGATTCGAACCTGCGACCCTCTGCTCCCAAAGCAGATGCGCTAACCGGGCTGCGCTACACCCCGAGCTGCGGATAATAAAATTAACCGCGAACGAAATTTATCTCAACTTAGCTGCAGAAAGTTCTGCCGCCACGTCATTAACATTCACCATCTTGTGGCGAAAGCTGTACTGACCGTTTGGTTTCTTTTCGGAAATGACCATTTTGGCCATTTTTTTTGCATCGGCTTTCTGCTTAAGAACCTTATCGCCGAATGATTGCTTCTTTGCCATTTCTGTCTGGTGTCAACAGGCTTTCTCTAATCGAGATTGCCTTACTTGGTCTCTTTGTGAATCGTGTGCTTGCGAAGAACTGAATTGTACTTCTTTAGCTCCATGCGATCGGGTGTATTACGACGATTTTTCATCGTAGAATAACGCGATGTGCCGGGTGCTTCGGTACAATCTAGGATGACCTTCGTGCGTACGTCTTTTCCTTTTGCCATGGATTACTACCTAATGAGGGTCAAACGGACATTCCTTTTGCGCGTGCTTCTTTAAGCACGGCCGAAATTCCATTTTTGTTGATTGTTTTGATCGTTTTTGCAGATACCTTTAGGGTAATCCAGCGACCATCTTCCGGCACAAAAAACCGCTTCTTCTGAATATTCGGCTCGAAGCGACGCTTTGCCTTGTTGTGTGCATGGGATACGTGGTTCCCAGCTACAGGTCCTTTGCCTGTAATTTCATCTCTCATCGCCATCGATTCGGGGGGACTGGCGTTTCGAATAATGCGCACGCCACCGGTGGGGCAACCTGCGCTTGACATTCCGTAACCGGGAAACCGGCACAGAACTGTAAATATACACCGACTTATACACACGAAGCAAGCACCTTAGGTGCCCGAAAAGCCCTGATTTCTGCCGAATTTGTGTGAAGGCGACCATAATGCCACTCAAAACTTGACATTTTTGACGTTACCCATCCATTTTAATTGCCTCGGCCGGCTCGATAGCCGCCGCCCTTGTGGCTGGATATATGGCTGCACTCACGCACATAACCAAGGCAATGGTCCCCACGAGAAACACATCCCATCCACTAATCGACACGGGGTACGCACTAATCAAAAACGAATCGGCGTCTGGCAGGGGGACGAGTTCGAACTTTTTCTGCAGAAAGGAAATGGCAAGACCAAGTCCAACACCCCATCCAGAACCAACCAGTCCTATTAAAAGTCCGACTGACAAAAATATTTGTCTAATCTTTTTCTGGCTCACCCCCATGGCGCGTAAGGCGCCTACATCACGCCGTTTTTCGATGACGATCATCGTCAGGGAGCCAACAATGTTAAAGGCCGCAACGATTACAATGAGCAACAAAACCAGCGATGCCCCAAATTTTTCCAGTTTCATGACATCATAAAGAGGCTTTTGCAGGTCATACCAGGTCACCACCTCAAATTTTGCCGTATCAAGCCTTTCCTCCAGCCACGCTTTGACTTCCGAGGCCTGTTCTAGGTCGTGCAGCCGAAGCTCAACCCCAGACACTTTTTGTCCCAAAGAAAACAGCCGCTGCGCTTCACCTATGTCTATAAATGCATGGCTTTCATCAAATACCGCCTCTAATTGAAAGAGGCCCCTAACTTCAAATTGTCGATAGGGCGAGCCGGACAAGACCTGTGTGTACATCCGCTCGATCGCGGGAGCCGACAGCAAGGCAACCTTGCTAGCCGCAGCGGTTCCTCCAGCTGGCGACAGAAGTAGGCGCTCCCCAAGCCTCCTCCCCAAGACAATGCCCGGACGACCATCTACCTTGTCCACGCTAAACGAGCCGAGCGTAGTCGAAGCTGCGACCCCTCCATCGTTTTCATTTCCCAAAAAGGACGCGTCGACCCCTCTTACAATAACAACTTTATTGATGTCTCCTGCCCCTTGGTGAAGCAGCATCGCCTTGCCTTCTACATAAGCGGATGCCGATGCTACCTGTGCATGGGTTATGGATAAGGCAATAAGTGAATCGGGCGAATCAAATCCCTTCTCTTCTAGGCTTACAATCCGGACGTGAGGGTCAAAAGAGACCAGCATGTCACGCACAAAATCAAAAAAGCCGTTCAGAACGGACAAAACCACGATAAGCGCAGCCACGCCTAGGGTGATGCCCACAACAGATATGCCCGTAATTCTTGAAATTAGAGAAACGGATCTTGGACTGACCAAATATCTTCGCGCGATGAGGAGTCTGTAGTCCAAGAAGTATTTCTTTGCTGAGGTTTATGCCGCCTGTGGGTCAAATGGTCACAGATCGCATTAAAATAAGGTGTTTCAATCCAGTAGCTACGATACCTGAACTATTCTTTTGCTTTTCGGTTGTCGTTCCAATGAATTTCCTGCCTCGATATCTACTTTTTATTACCGCCCTTGTAATCCCAGTGGCCGGACCGGCCTTGGGCCAAGCCGACTCTCTGCAAGGTCTCAGCGCACGTGGAATACAGGTTGTGTTAACGAACAGTGGGTTTGGACTTGGGGGTTACATATCCCGAAAAATATCAAGTGACCACACAATCTCATTTGAAATCATCTTGGGCGCCACAAAAGACGAGCGTGAAGTCGCTTTTTTCGATAGACT
>CALFHN010000021.1 GCA_937876355.1 uncultured Bacteroidota bacterium
GAGCGCTACCGCAGAGAACACGCGACCAGAGTCATCACACCGCTCGCTGTGGTTGATAAAGATGAAGCCATTCGAATTGGCCGGAATCTGATTTATTCGACGCCGTAAGCACCAAGCATGATTACACAGAGGACAAAATGACCCAGACCACGCCAAAAAGAGATCTTCAGGGCCTAGCCAATCTAGTCCTAGGGATTTCTTTTCCTTTCTTTTACCTCTTGCACTGGAATGGCCTTCTCTCCTTCACCTGGTACATTCCGCTTGGTTGGGTGGGGATGCAGGATTCAGGAATACTCCAGATGCTGGCTTCCCTAGCTTCTGCAGTAATCATCTATGCAGGACTGTTTCTACTTGCCCAAATCCTAATTGGGATCGTCAAAAGCTTTACCGATTTGTGACAACCAATTTGGCACTAGTGCTGTCTATGGGGTATTCGATTGAAAGACGCATTTGAAAGATGCGACTATCCGTTTTACCCAACAGCTCCACCATCACCCCATGCTTCAAAACTACTTAAAAACGGCGATTCGGGGCATGAAAAGGCACCCCGGATACGCGGCTATAAATATACTTGGCCTTTCTCTCGGCCTCGTGGTGTCGTTTGTGATATTGCTTTGGGTTCAGGACGAACTCGCCTATGATGGCTTTCATAAGGACGTTCAAGATGTTTATCAGGTCATGCGCACCGCTGATTTTGGCGGAGATATTTCGACGACCGATGCGATTACGGCCGAACTCGATAAGGTGTTGGATGAAGAGTACCCTGAAATCGAATATGTATCTCTTCTAAGTTGGGAAAAGTGGAGTTCCTTCGTGCGTGGCGATCTCGCTTTTCGGAACATGAATCGGCATGTTGGGCCTGATTTTTTTAGAATTTTGACGTTCGAAATGTATGCAGGGGACCCCTTCACGGCCTTGGACAACCCAGAGTCGGTTGTCCTATCGGAAAAGATGGCCAGAAATTTCTTTCCGGAGGAGTTTGCGACACATAACGATGTGATTTCAGCTTCCCAGTCCATCTTAGGCCAGACCCTGATGTTCGAGAACCGACTGGAAGTCACGGTTACTGGAGTAGTTGAAAATGCGCCAGACCATTCATCAATAAAGTACGACGCACTCTTGCCCTACGAAGAATACGCCCGGACTAATTCATGGGTTAAAGGTTGGGACAACAATGGATTTCGAATGATTGCGCGGCTCATTCCCGGTGCTGACCCAGCTGCCGTGACGGATAAAATCCGAATGGTGGTAAAAGAGCACGACGATTCCTCAACGGCTGAAATTCATCTTCAAGCCCTCACCGAGAGGTATTTATGGTCGAATTGGAAAGATGGCGTCTTGATTGGTGGGCGTGTCGATTATGTCCGGATTATGGGAATCGTGGGGATCTTGATTCTGCTCATTGCTGCCATCAATTTCACGAACCTAGCCACGGCTCAAAGTTCACAGCGGGCAATGGAAATTGGCATTCGCAAGGCCTTTGGAGGCTCCAGAAAAGGGCTAGCAGGACAATTTTTGTTTGAGTCCGTCTTTACGGCGTGTTTGGCCTTTGGTGTTGCCGTCGCCGCAACATGGGGAATCTTACCCGGTCTCAATAACCTTACCGGCAAGGCGATTCAGGTTGGCGGCATATCGTTATCAACTTGGGTATTCTTCTTCGGAATAACGGTTTTTACTGGTTTGTTGGCCGGTTCGTATCCTGCCGCATTTTTATCGCGTCTTGGCATAATGAAGGTGCTTCGTTCGCGTTCGAGCAGTGGAAGTGGGTCAGGAGCATTACGTCGCTTGTTGGTGGTTTTCCAATTCTCAATATCAATTTTGTTGATTGTGGGCACTATGACCATCTACAAACAACTGCACATGATTCAGACTCGGAACTTGGGTTTTGACCGCGAAAATATTGTTATCGCTCGGCTGGAGGGGGGCGCTCGTGCCCAATTCGATTCCTTTAAAGCCAAGCTGAAAGAAAGCCCAGCTATTCTTGATGTGACTCAATCGGATAATAATAGTCCATATGACATAAACACATCAACCTCAGATCCATCCTATGAGGGGAAAATACCGGACGATAATGCACTGTTTTACATGGTTGCAACAGGCTACGATTATCTAAAAACGTTCAAGATGGAATTGGTGGCAGGACGGGATTTTTCCATGGACCAAGGTCTGGATAGCGCGAATGTGATCATCAACGAAACGACCGCTAGAAAACTGGGGTTTGAAGATCCCATTGGGCAGAAATTCTCCGTATGGGGACGCGAAGGAACCATTATCGGAGTGGTCAAGGACTTTCACATGCGGTCGATGTACGCCCCGATTTCTTCGGTCATCATTCGACTTTCGTTTGAAGAAGCCGGACTTTACGTCGTGCGGACCGCTGCTGGAAAGGAGGCAGAAGCCGTAGCCGCTATGAAATCTGCATTTGCGGAATTTAGCCCTGGCTACCCATTTAATGAGCGCTTCATGGACGACGAATACAACGAAATGTATCGATCCGAACAAGTAATTGGGACACTTGCCAACTGGTTTGCTGTTCTGGCTATCGTCATCGCCTGCATGGGGTTATACGGATTGGCGTCCTTCACGACCACGCGTCGAACCAAGGAAATTGGAGTCAGAAAAGTGCTCGGTGCTTCAACCGGAAACGTGGTCATGCTCTTGACCAAAGAATTTGCTCTTATGGTTGGTATTGCCTTCGTTCTTGCAGCCCCGACCGCTTGGTGGTTGATGTCCAATTGGCTCCAAGACTTCGAATACAAAGTTAATTTGGGTGTTGGGCTGTTTCTATTGGCGGGTCTTGGAATGGTCGTCATTACCTATGCAACGGTCGGAATTCAGTCTATGAGAGCGGCATTGGCTAACCCAGCGGATGCCTTGCGGAGCGAATAACCAGAAGGCACGAAGGCGCCGCGTACCGCGGCGCCACCAAAACCTATAAGATTTGCCCCAAAGCTGACCGGTTTAAGAACAAACCTGATGA
>CALFHN010000022.1 GCA_937876355.1 uncultured Bacteroidota bacterium
TTTGTCGGTCAAAATTACAATCAACGGCAAATAATGGCCGATTTAGTTGCCCAGCAATATAAACGTAACGATCAAGTTTTCCAACGAGGGTGTTTTCGGGTTCGTGGTGACTCCTTAGAAGTTTGGCCAGCTCACCTAGAAGATCGATCCTGGCGTCTATCTTTTTTTGGTGAAGAACTAGAGTCCGTTACAGAGTTCGATCCCCTCAATGGAAAGAAAACCGATAATTTTGAAAGACTCAGAATCTACGCTAATTCTCACTATGTAACTCCACGGCCAACGATGAATCAGGCAATCAAAGGCATCAAAAGAGAGTTAGAAATTCGTCTTACTGATTTAAAAAGAGATGGAAAGCTCCTTGAATTGCAAAGGCTAGAGCAGCGAACGAATTTTGATCTGGAAATGTTAGAAGCCACTGGGGTTTGTGGTGGAATTGAAAACTACTCCCGCTATTTAACTGGCCGCGCTCCTGGCGAACCGCCACCAACATTATTCGAGTTTATTCCTGATAATGCAATCGTGTTTGCAGATGAATCCCACGTATCCATTCCACAAATAGGTGGTATGTACAAAGGGGACTTGCGTCGAAAATCGACTCTTGCAGAGCATGGGTTTCGTTTGCCTTCTTGTCTGGATAATCGCCCATTAAAATTTGAAGAATGGGACGGGATGCGACCTCAGTCAGTTTTTGTATCGGCGACACCAGCTCATTGGGAACTTGAGCAAACTGATGGGGTCTTTGTTGAGCAGGTTATTAGGCCTACTGGGTTATTAGATCCAGCCATTGAAATTCGGCCAGCAGGCTCACAGGTTGATGACGTCTTAGACGAAATACGTCAGGTAACTAGGGATGGGTTTAGAACATTAATTACGACTTTAACAAAGCGAATGGCTGAAGACCTAACCGAATACTTGCACGAGCAAGGTATAAAAGTTCGTTACATGCACTCAGAAATAGATACGATTGAACGAATAGAGATTTTAAGAGACCTCCGATTAGGGGCATTTGACGTATTAATAGGAATTAATCTTTTACGAGAAGGATTAGACATTCCAGAATGCCGGTTGGTAGCAATTCTCGACGCAGATAAGGAAGGTTTTTTACGCTCTGAAACCTCCCTGATCCAAACCATCGGTCGTGCTGCTCGAAACGAGGCCGGAAAGGTAATCATGTATGCCGATCGTATAACGGGTTCAATGGAGCGTGCAATCGGTGAAACTGATCGGCGTAGAGAAAAACAAGCCGCGTATAATAAAAGGAATAACATCACCCCAACAACAATTAAAAAGAATGTCGAGGATATCTTATCCGGATTATATCAAGGTGATGTCGATTTAAATCGAGTTACGGCAACAATCGATAAATCTCTAGCAGGGGGTAATCTTAAAACCATACTAAAAGGCTTACGAGCAGATATGCTTTCATCTGCAGAAAACCTAGAGTTTGAAGAAGCAGCTCGGCTTAGAGATGAAATTAAACGCCTTGAAACCGTGGAACTGGTAATAGCCGACGATCCTTTAGCACGTCAGTCTTCTGTTGAGAATGCGGTTATAAAAGCTGTAATCATTCGCGGAAGATCAACTGGAGGACAACCTGGGCAGCACGGTGGAGTTAAGCGCAAAAGAAAATAAATCAAACACCTGTTGGAAACTTTGACAATAAAGCTACTCAAGGGATTATTAATCAAACATTGTCATAGCATATTTTAAATTAATAAAAGCAGTTCACAAAATTATTTTTTTAGCTCATCATTTAATGCCATTTTGATCAATGTAATAGTCTCTTTAATTCCATACAAAGCAATGAATCCACCGAACCTTGGGCCCTGGGAGGCTCCAAGTAAAACCTCATAAATCGCTGTAAACCAATCCCTAAGAGGTTCAAACCTATCTCTTCCACAAGCATAGACTTCTCCTTGCAAGCCGTCTGGAGACAGATCAGAAGTCCACCTCTCTAAACGAGAAATTAAATCTAAAAATGCCTCCCTCTCCAACTCATTAGCAGATCTATAACTCTTTTGGGGTTTAACAAAATCATTGTAAAAACTTACCGCAGAACTTGCTGCTTTATCTAAATCAGGATGAGTATCTGGACTAGCCTCTGGCGCATACCTCCTAATAAAACCCCACAAATGCTCTTTGTCAGAAGCGCTTGAAACAGATGCCAAGTTCAGCAACATCGAAAATGATACAACCAGACTGGATTCTGGAACCACTCCGGAATGTATATGGAATACCGGATTAGAAAGCTGTTGTGGAAGTTCTTGGTCAATGTACCCTCTTACCTGCTGATGATACTCGTCCGTCGCTTTTGGAATTACATCAAAATGAAGTCGCTTAGCAGTCTTTGGTTTCTGATACATAAAATATTGCAAACTTTCGGGAGATGAATATTTAAGCCAGTCCTCCATAGATAATCCATTGCCTTTGGATTTTGAAATCTTTTGCCCATGCTCATCATTGAATAATTCGTATGACAAACTTTCTGGTGGATTTTGCCCTAGGACTCTACAAATTTTAGAAGATTGAAGCACTGAATCTATTAAGTCCTTACCCGACATTTCATAGTCAACTCCTAGGGCCGCCCAACGCATCGCCCAGTCGGGCTTCCACTGCATTTTAACGTTACCTCCAGTTACAGAGATTTCAACTTTCTCTCCGTCTGGTTCCCTATAAACGATAGTTCCTTTTTTTGAATTTCGTTCTAAAGTTTGTACCTGAAGGACATGACCACTCTTTGGGCTTATCGGCAAGAAACATGAGTAAGTATCCCTACGTTCCGGTCCAAGAGTTGGCAGCATGACTTCTTGTATCTTATCAAACCTTTCCAATGCTAGTAACAGGGTTTCATCAAACCTACCTGACTTATAGTATTCCGTTGAAGAAGCAAACTCGTATTCAAAACCGAAAGAATTTAAAAAATCTTTTAATATAGAATTATTATGCTCTGCAAAGCTTGAATGTGTTCCAAAAGGATCACGAACCTTTGTAAGAGGCAAGTTTAGATCCTGTTCAAGCGCTTCACGTTGAGGGACATTTATTGGAACTTTTCTAAAACCGTCCATATCGTCCGAATAGCAAATTAATTTAGTTGGAATATCACTAATCAACTCAAAAGCACGTCTAACCATAGTGGTTCGACAGACTTCACCGAAGGTTCCAATATGCGGTAGACCACTAGGTCCATAACCTGTCTGAAATAAAACGTAACCTTTTTCAGGCTCTCTATTTTTATACCGATTCAGAACTCGCCTAGCTTCTTCAAATGGCCAGGCTTTAGATTTTATTCCTTCTTCACGTAGATTAAACATTAATTTTTCCGGTTTCTGTGGTATGATAGCAGATATAATAGATTTAGCTAACTATTGCGCCAAGAGGTGTAGGTCAATCTTCTGTTTTTTTAGCGGGGCCCAAGATGCATAATAATGATACAATACTTTCTTCACAAGATTCTTTAGTCGCTATTATGATAGCTATATCAATGTCTGATGAAAATATAAGAACCTCAGAACTACTAGCAATACAGCAAGTGGTTAATCATCTACCTATATTTTCTGAC
>CALFHN010000023.1 GCA_937876355.1 uncultured Bacteroidota bacterium
CACCCATCTCATGCTTCATCTCCATCCCCTCTTTCATCTCATGGCCTTCACCCATCTCATGCTTCATCTCCATCCCCTCTTTCATCTCATGGCCTTCACCCATTTTATGCTCGGCGCCTTCCTTCATCTCGTGCGTCATCTCCATCCCCTCTTTCATTTCCATGCCTTCCTTCATCTCATGGCCTTCGCCCATCTTGTGCTCTTTCGGGGTGGGCTCGGCAGCCACAACAGGCGTGGCAGGCTTCATCGAGGCCATAGCCTCGGACATCACCTTGTTCCACTGGCCAGTGTATTTTTCACTCGATGCGCCGTAAGGTAGAGGCGCGACAAAGGTTAAAGCTTGATCGGAAAGATCCAAAAGTGAACTACGACCGTTGCGGGTTACGCGGTTGGCATACCGACGCGGGGCGTTCGCGGCGATAACAGCGAGGCCGTTTTCTTTCGCGAAATCGACCAGAGGTTTGTAGTCCTGTGGATAGTTTGACCATGGGCTACTACTGAGTTGAAAATGTGAGTCCGTGATCAACCCTGCAAGGTATTCGTCCACAATGTATTGGGTATCCCGGGAGAACATTTCCATCGAAAGGACCGCGCCATTGCCATAGGTATCATACATGGCTTCCAGTACTCGTTGCTCGATAAAGTGCGAAACGGGGTCGTCGTGCTGCTCACCAACAAAAACCACGTCGACTTTTTTGATCGCAGCGCGGATATCATCCATCGTCGCTTTTGTGCCATCGGACCGGTAGATGCGATAGTGCTCCGCGGTGACATCGATAGTGTCGGCGGGAGCCGAGACAATTCCTGAACCCAAAGATGGAATCAGGTTTGCAAACAAGAATGCAAGAATGGATAACAACATGGTGGCAAACACTTTTCAGAATGAATATTCGATTCCGAAAAGTAATCTAGCCAACCCATATTATCGAACCGAAACTAGCGTCGACGGCTGTTTCCGCCACGATTTCCCTGATTTTTCTTGTCACGGTCGCCTGAATGGCCAGAATGTTCTCGAGATCCTCCGTCAGAATCATCATGATGATGTGAATCATCGTATGAATCGTCGCGGCTAGAAGGTTTTGACTCTTTGCTTTTGTGTACCTCGTTGTGGTACAAATCATCGAGGAGCATGGCGAGAAGTTCTGGTTCTTCGACAGCCAAATTTTCTACTAGCGGCAAAAAGCGCTCTAAGCGTTCTTTGGCCATGTTGCCCCGGTCACGGTAGGAAGATTCCAGTACGACCGTCAAGCGATCAGTAACTCGGTTGGCAACATCATCTTCGGAAGGGACTTCGTGCTGTGTCATGGGGATACCGTAGCGCTGGCCGATGGCCAACAATGAGCGTTGCTCTTGAATGGTGATGAGGATGATAGCGGTTCCGGTTTTACCGGCGCGAGCGGTTCTTCCCGCTCTATGAACGTAATATTCCGGATCTTGTGGAATATCGTACATCAACACGTGGCTCAGGTCGGTGATATCGATGCCCCGAGCAGCCACGTCGGTGGCCACGAGGAAACGACATCTTCCGTCTCGGGCCTTCTGCATGACCTTTTCGCGGGCTGCTTGTGAAAGATCACCCGAAATAATATCTACGTCATAGCCGTAATTCTTTAAGAACGTCCCGAGGTACTCTACATCCCGCTTGGTGTTAGCAAAGATGATGGCAGAGTCGGGATTCTCCATCTCGATAATTTTAACCAGAATCCGGTCTTTTTGCATGCGATCTACCCGGTAAAACCGGTGTTCAATCGCGTCCACGCTCACATTTCCCGTGCTCAGGGACAAGAAGACAGGGTCATTAAGAAACTGGTGGGACAGATATCGCACCCGAGCTGGCATCGTAGCGCTAAACATACACGACTGCCTTTTAGCAGGTAGATATCGTTTAAGCTTAAGCATATCCGGGAAAAATCCCATCGAAAGCATTTCGTCGGCTTCGTCAAAAACCAGCATCCGAAGGTCGTCAAGAACCAATCGGCCTTGTTGGATGTGGTCTAAGATGCGTCCCGGTGTTCCGATAATGACCTGTGCGCCATCTTTCAGCGCCTTAATCTGGCCTTCGTACTTAACGCCGCCGTAGATCACGACGCTTGAAAATTTGTGATCGCCCCTAAGTCTATCAAACTCTTCGTGTATCTGACGCGCCAGCTCACGAGTTGGAGAAAGTATTAAAGCTTGGGCTCCAAATTGACGTTCGTCGAGTAGGTTAAAAAGCGGAAGCAAAAAGCCACCCGTTTTTCCAGATCCCGTTCGGGACTGCACGATCATGTCGCGACCATCAAGCAGGTAAGGAATCGCTTGCTCCTGCACTGGCATCAATTTATCCCAGCCAGCGCTTCGTACCGCTTCCCTAATTTTAGTAGGCAGGGAATCGATGTCCACTTCTGGCATGGCTTCTTTCGGCTCCGACATGGTCGAGCGAATAGTTTCTTCTTTGCGTTCCGCCTGGGCTCGACTCGTAAGGTCTATCCCTTGTATGAAACTCTTTCTTGGTCCGTTGGACATAAATTTTCTAAATGCGGCCTTCTTCTGGCCTAAAATTGCTTAACTGTGTACGCGGTTACAACCTTTCGTTTCAACCTTTAATTACATGGCTAAGCCGCCGTCCACGTGCAATACGTGTCCGGTAATGTACGATGCACCTTCCGATGCAAGAAAAATGACTGCTGCCGATATATCTGATGGACTCGCAGGCCGTCCAACTGGTACCGCTCCGAGCATTGCTTCGCGCGCAGCGTCTGACAACTTCGCGGTCATATCGGTTTCAACGTATCCAGGCGCCACGACGTTCACCGTAACACCTCTTCTGCCTAATTCTTTGGCCAAACTTTTTGAAAAACCTATAATTCCGGCCTTGGACGCTGAATAATTGGTCTGCCCGGCGTTTCCAGTTACCCCAACAATCGAAGACATGTTTATAATACGTCCCGAGCGCTGCTTCATCATGGGCCGATAAACTGCTTTTGAGTAGTTGAACACACTTTTCAAGTTGGTGCCCACTACCGCGTCCCAGTCCGCCTCGCTCATGCGGATCATCAAGCCGTCTCGAGTGACGCCCGCATTGTTGACCAAGATATCGATTGAGCCCCAAGCAGTAATAATGCTTGAAACTGCTGCTTCTGCTCCTTCAAAATCGGCAGCATCCGCTTGAATGCCCATAGCCTTGACGCCGATGGCGTCGAGTTCAGCGGTCAAGGCATCTGCCTCAGCGACCGAACTCCGGTACGTAAATGCAACGTTAGCCCCTTGAGCCGCAAATGCCTCTGCAATCGAGCGGCCAATGCCTCGGGTTCCACCGGTTACTAAGACGTTTTTATTCGCAAAAGACATATTCAGATTATTTTCGGTTGATGTTGGACGGGTCGGCTTCAAAGTGGTTTAAACAGAGTGGGAAAAACAGAAGGGGTTTAACAGAGTAGGTCAAATCGCCCCCAAATCTTCAGCCGTTCCAAATGCGGAGGTAACTGCTTCTCGGCCTACCGTTCGTTTGACCAATCCGCTTAATACCTTTCCTGCCCCGATTTCAACAAAATGTGTTGCTCCAGCTGCATCCATCGCAACCATAGACTGTGCCCAACGAACAGGAGCAGTAAGTTGTTCAACCAATCGCGCCCGAATCGCTTCGGGATCGGTACTCGCGGCAGCGGTTACGTTTAAAAAGACCGGGCAACTTGGCGTGTTGATGGTGAGCGCGGCGAGCGCTTTTCCAAGACCTTCAGTGGCGTAGGCCATTAAAGGCGAATGAAACGCCCCAGATACCGGAAGCAAAAGCGCTCGCCGCGCTCCTTTTCCTGGTGCCAGTTCAATGGCCCGGGCCACGGCTGCCACATCACCCGATATCACAATCTGACCCGGAGAATTATAATTGGCAGCTTGAACCACGCCAAGACCACCTCCTGAAACCCCACCATCACTAGTTGCTCCACTAGCACCCGAAACCTCAGCGCAAAGGGCTTCGACATCGGCATCTTCCATACCCAAGATTGCGGCCATCGAGCCCGGCCTAACCTGGCCGGCACGTGCCATGAGTTCGCCCCGGAGGCGAACAGTTCTAAGTGCATCCTCAAATGAAATCGCTCCGGCGGCGCACAGCGCACTGTATTCACCCAGACTATGGCCTGCTACCATATCTGGAGCGCCAAAAGATGCTTTCAGAGCCTCAAAAACAGCCATTGAATGCACAAAAAGGGCAGGCTGCGTGTTTTGGGTTTGTTTCAAGACGTCTGCATCCTGGGCCGCATTCTCTGCCGCGGTCTCAGCTGTACCCGATCCAAACATGATATCGGTCAAAGAAAAACCCAATACTTCGTTCGCACGGTCCATTACGGCCCGGGCTGCTGGTACACTTTCGTACAAGTCCGCGCCCATTCCGACGCTTTGTGATCCCTGTCCGGGAAAGATATAAGCTCTTTTTGACATCTAAATTTGTTTACTCCGCTTTGAGGCTATCCCCATCGTAAGCCCATTTCACATAGGAAGCTCCCCACGTAAATCCGCCGCCAAACGCAGCCAGAATAAGATTATCACCCTTGCGAAGATCATTTTCCCAGTCGGCTAGACACAGAGGGATGGTAGCCGCAGTCGTATTCCCGTAGCGCTCAATATTGAGCATCACCTTATCCATACTGATACCCATTCGCCTCGCCGTTGCGTCAATGATGCGCAAATTGGCTTGGTGAGGTACCAAATACCGAACATCGTCCCCTGTCAAATTATTGTCTTCCATGATCTGGGCAGACACATCGGCCATACCTTTTACGGCGGCCTTAAAAACGGGGGCACCTTCTTGATGAAGCCGGTGTAGATTTTGTTCGAGAGTCGCTGCCGACGGAGGATTTAAACTTCCACCTCCGAGCATACACAGAGACGCCCATTGCGTGCCATCGGCGTGTTCAATCGAGTCGTGGATGCCGTATCCTTCGGTGTCTGGTTCAAGCAACACCGCTCCAGCCCCATCTCCAAAAAGTACACACGTTGTCCGATCCGTATAATCGACAATGCTGCTCATCTTGTCTGCGCCAATCACCAAAACTTTGGTGTGTTTGCCGGATTCGATGAACTGGGCCCCGGTCGAAAGTGCAAACAAAAAGCCTGAACACGCTGCAGATAAGTCATATCCCCAAGCATTGACCGCTCCAATGTTGGCCGTCACCAGACAAGCTGTCGCGGGGAAAAACATATCAGGCGTCACCGTAGCGACAATAACCAGATCGATTTCTTCTGGGCCGATTCTCCTTTTACGAAGGACCTCCTGAGCGGCTTTGGCTGCCATGTAAGAGGTGGCTTTGGCTGGGTCTTTCAGGATTCTACGCTCCTTTATTCCCGTACGCGTCTGGATCCATTCATCCGACGTGTCCACCAATTTTGCTAGGTCGGCATTCGTCAATCGGTCTTCCGGGAGGAAGTGACCGACAGCCGTAATGGCTGCTCGTACCTTTTCCATGAGATTCTTATTCTGTTATTCTACCAGCTAAGCATAGTATCAACACAGTTGCATTGCGATTGAGATACGAAACTTCTCAAGTCGGGCATGCAGCTAATCATGCTTCCATTACGGATGCAATGGTTTTTGAGACTCCTCGTCTAACCATTTTGTCCGCTGCCAGCGTTAAATTTTTGATGGCGTACCCGTTAGAGCTGCCGTGGCCAATGAAGACGGTGCCGTTTACTCCCAATAGGGGCGCTCCGCCAAATTCTTTATAGTCAAATCGGGCTTTTACGCCACCCAGGGCCTTAGCCACTGCTTTTTGTTCAGCCTCATTCATGCCAAGGCGGTGCATTTCCGCACCAATCATGCGAGGCAGAACCGATGCTACGCTTTCGCCGTATTTCAGTAGGATATTCCCGACAAATCCATCGCACACCACCACATCTGCAGCGTGCTCCATAATATCTCGACCTTCGATGTTGCCAATGAAATTCAGGTTAGTGGCCTCCGATAACAAATCGTAAGCTGCTTTGGCCAAATCGTCACCTTTCCCAGGCTCTTCTCCCACGTTTAGTAGCCCAACAGAAGGATTTTGAGCGCCTAAAACACGTTCGGCATAGACAGCACCCATCCGCGCAAACTGTACCAAATGTTCGGGTTTGCATCCCACATTGGTGCCAGCATCAAGTAGCAACGCCGTGCCTTTGAGTGTTGGAAAATATCCCACGACCGATGGTCTCGAAACCCCAGGTAAACGACCCAAAATAAATAATGCGCCGGCCATTATGGCTCCCGTGTTTCCCACCGAAATAAAAGCATCCGCCAAGCCAGCCTTACATAGTCCCATGCCAACGTGAATAGAAGACCGCTGCTTGGTTTTGATTGCCGAGGCTGGCGATTCGTGCATTCCAATGATATCCGGGGCATGAACCACCTGGATATGTTCCCTAATGCCTGCTTCGAGGCCGGCCACTTTTGAATGGAGAACGTCCTCTGGACCGGCCAACAAAACGATAATCTCGCCCAGTCTAGAGCGAATAGCATCGGCAACGCCTTCTAAAACAATATCAGGGGCATGGTCACCCCCCATTGCGTCGACAGCTATTCGTGTGGGCATAAGGCTCTTCCGGTAAATTTTAATCTAGTTCGTGCGTGAACGACAGGAACGTTTGGTGTCCCGCGCTAGGCAATGAAAAAGATACGTCAGAAGAACACAACCTGCTAAATGCGTTAACGACGCAAAGGGAGCTTAGCAATGCTAAGCCCCCTGGAAGTCTAGAAACTTCTGAGTCTAAGATTATGCGCTCTCGCGTACAATAACAACACGGCCACGGTAATGGCCACAGTTCGGGCAGGCACGATGCATAAGCTTCGTTTCGCTGCAATTCTGACATTCCATTGTTGTCGGAGCACTCAACCGATTGTAATAGGTTGTGCGACGTTGGCGCGTGCGAGCTTTCGAGTTTTTACGTCTTGGGTTAGCCATAATGCAACCTTGGCGTTTCTACGTTCTAATGTTAACGGTCATCCCCTTCGGATTTAGACCTGAGTTCTTTCAGAGCAGTCCATCGAGGATCAACGTCCTCTTCACTTGGCGCACCAAAAGCGGTGGGCAGGTCTTCATCCTCTGCTCCCGGAGCGATCTTGCGGATCGGTACGGCCAGAAGCAAGGTATCCCTAATAATTTCGGTAAGGTCAATTTCCCCTGCTCCCGCTTCAAGCGGAAAAAGGTTATTGGTCTCGTCGTCTGGATCAATGTCTTTCGGCGGCACAAAAACGACCGCGTAATTCCCTTCAATATCTTTATCAAAGTCTACCAGAGTTCGGTCGCAAGCCAACGTTGCCGTTGCAGCTACCCAAAACTGGACGTAGATACGACTTTCGCCAATATCTAGTCTAACTCCAATACTAATATCCGAAAAGGAACCTGGATCGACTTCGAGTTCCTCTGCTGAGGGTTGAAAGTCTAGGTTATAGACTCCCTTCTCAAAAGGTCGAATGTCAATTCGCAGTAATCGTTTCCCCTCTTTCAAGGTGTTGTCCGAATTAACTTTAATACAGAACGGACAAGATACGTCAATAATACATGGTATCGCAAAGCATCGAACCCCCGTGAATTGCCGAATAGCGTGTGAAGTTTACAGGGTTTGCCTAAATTCGATGGTTCCAATATGAAATCGACCTGTTCAATCTTGAACTTTGGACCCCCAGTCACTACCATCGTATACGGTTTGGACGCGCTTGGTTTTCGTGACTGAGGGCATTCATCTCTGGCCTAGACTCGTGTCGTTTCACACCTGTTCAGACGAGAGAATCCGATTCGAAAAAATAAGCTCCCCCAAAGTTTCTGAACTTTTTAGTCACTTGAGCCGTTTTTTCGAGGATAATTGCCGGGGCTAACCTGATGTTGCTTTTTTGTGGACAACGTGTGTATTTCTTAAAAAGCCGGCCGAGGCGCTTCTAGCGCTAGGAGCCACTTTCGAGACCAGTTACTCGTAACCACTTAACTTTAATCATCATATTAGCCCTAAATTCAGTTATTTCAATGAGTTATAAATCGAGACCTAGAATGTCTTCTCTACGCAGGGTGGTCATTCCGTTTTTTGCACGTTGAATTCTGTAGCGCGTTTTGCCTTACCTGAAATGTTGAAAAAAAGTGAATAACAACATTCCAGGCGGTTTTATAGAGTCCAGTCTCCGGTTTTGGACGAATCGGACTCTGAGCCGCCAATGGTTTGGCTGGGCAAACGAATGCAAGAAGGCTGCCCCCGTTTTTTCACCAGATTTATATAACGTTCAATCCTGAAAAGGTTGAACTGTGTTTCAGTTGATTCGCATGGAGAGAACACCCGACCAGGTTTGGAAAGAATGCCTTGAAATTATTCAAGACAACGTAAGTCGTCAGAGCTATCGGACTTGGTTTTCGCCCCTGAAAGCACTTCGCCTTGAAGAGGGAGAAGACGTGTTCAAATTGACGGTGCAATTACCCAGCCGGTTTTACTTTGAATGGCTGGAAGAACACTATTTCGGTCTACTTCGCAAGACCGTGACGAAGGTGCTTGGCGCCAAAGGACGCCTCTTTTATGACGTCGTGATTGAAAACGAAGACCAAGACACTGGATTTGATGGAACAGTTATGCAACTCCCGGCTCGTCAGCCAGCCAACGAGCCACAGCCTATTTCATCCGTAAGTCCGCCTAGAACGGGTGCCCTTGGAAGCCAACCCAGCCACGGCACTACAGGATTTTCTGGAAAACCGGCTCCCTCTGGTGCCCGATTCGGATTTAACCCGCAGTCTTCCATGGGGTCCATGAGCCCCATTACCAATCCGTTTGTCATTCCTGGAATCCAGAAAATTCAAGTTGATTCCCACCTTAACCCCAATTACACCTTTGACCGATTCATTGAAGGGGACTGCAACCGGTTGGCACGAAGCGCTTCTGTGGCCATTGCCCAGCAGCCGGGGGGCACGAGTTTTAATCCGTTCCTCTTATACGGCGGAGTTGGCCTTGGGAAAACACACCTAATTCAGGCCATTGGAAACTATATCCAGGCGAATCGGCCCGATGCGACGGTGCTTTATGTATCTAGCGAACAGTTCACTAACGAATTTGTGCACGCCATCCAGCACAATCGGGTAAGCGACTTTTCCCTTTTCTATCGCCAGATCGATCTGCTCATAATAGATGATGTGCAATTTTTTTCGGGCAAAGAAAAAACCCAGGAAGAATTTTTTCACATCTTCAACGCGCTTCACCAAAGCGGAAAACAAATCATTCTTTCTGCCGATCGTCCGCCCAGAGATATCAAAGGCATTGAAGAGCGCCTGTTGTCCCGCTTTCAATGGGGTCTTTCTGCAGATTTACAATTGCCCGAATTTGAAACTAGGATGGCCATCCTTCGCCGCAAGGCCATTGAAGACGGAATTGTAATTAGCGACGACATTTTTGAATTTGTTGCACACAATATCAAGTCGAATATTCGCGAGCTAGAAGGCGCTTTGATCCGGTTATTGGCACACGGAACGCTTCACAAGCGCGAAATTGACCTCGCTTTGGCCAAAGATGTACTCAGGGATCTCATCACCGATACCCGAGTCACCCTCACTATTGACCAAATTCAACATCTCGTTTGTGAGTACTTCGGAATAGCCGAAGACCTTATTCAGGCTAAAACCCGCAAAAGAGAAGTCGTACAGGCGCGGCAAGTGGCCATGCATTTTTGCAAGAAACTGACCCAGCACTCCCTCAAAACAATTGGCCTACATTTTGGTGGAAGAGACCATTCCACCGTCATTCATGCCAATCAAAGTGTCGATAATCAAATCGATACGGATCCCAAGTTTAAGGACATGATTGAAGAGATCTCCAATAAGATCGATTTGCGAAGCCGATAATTAAGAAAATCGCTAGATTCGGCAGTGTGGTAATTGTTAACTTGTGTCATTACATCAACCTCTGGATACCAATATGAAATTCGCCGCCTCCAGCGCTGAACTTCTCAAAGCCCTTCAAACCGTCAGCGGAGCCGTTCCGTCGAAGAGTACCCTCCCTATTTTGGAGTGCATTCTCTTCGAAGTGGACGGAAAGAAGCTTCGTCTCAGCGCGACCGACCTGGAGATCTCTATCGTTCAGCGACTGCACGTTGGAGCTGAAGTAGATGGCCCAACGCGTGTTGCGGTCCCTGCAAAACGTTTGATCGACACGCTTAGGGCCCTTTCCAACGTACCCGTCCGTTTTTCGGCCGATGGCGAATTTAATGTCGCCCTTGACACAGATCAGGGCCACTACAAAATGGTGGGCTACGACGGCGCAGACTATCCAGCCCTACCAGAGCTTTCGGACAGCATCACCGTTGAGACGGATGGCGCATTGCTTCGCCGTGCCATTCAGAAAACCTCTTTCGCAGTGTCCAAAGACGCGCTGCGCCCCGCCATGATGGGGATATACTTCCAGATCAACAGTGATTTGAGTAGAGCAGTTGCCACCGACGGTCACCGATTGGTTAAGCTTCAGCTAGATAACCTCAGTTGCACCGAAGATCTAGACTTTATTGTTCCAGAAAAGGCCATGTCCCTGGCAGCTAAAGTTGCCACTGACGACACCTGCACCCTTACCGTCGATAGCGGATATGCAGGTTTTGATTTTGGTGATTCCCGGGTCTTGGCTCGGTTGATTGATGAGCCCTATCCGAATTATCAGGCTGTCATACCAATCGATAATGACAAAAAAATGACCGCTAATCGGGATGCCATGTTGGCCGCGGTTAAACGTGTCGCTCTTTATTCGTCAACCATGACAAATCAGATTCGTCTGTCTGTGGACAAGGACGAAGTTGTCATTTCTGCCGAAGACCTTGAACGAGCAAGCTCGGCCAAAGAGACGGTAACGTGTGACTATGACGGAGACGCCTTGGTCATTGGGTTTAATGCCCTCTACCTAACTGAGGTGCTCTCTAACATTGACTCTGAAGAGGTACTGTTTGAGTTCAGCTCTCCAAATAGAGCGGGAGTAGTCACGCCGGCGATTCAGAAAGATGGCGAAACCATGATGATGCTCATCATGCCGGTAATGCTCAACACCTACGCATAAGTGCCTTTTTTAGCATAAAATGTCCTGCTTTGCACAAGGTACCGGCTATTTTGTGCGATCTTAGGCGATTTTTTGGCGATAGGTTCCTGTTCGAGTGACGCGATAATGTCCTATCTAGCGAGAATGTACAGTCCCTGTCGGCGAAGTTTTGCTCGCATCGCGCGGGCTTCAGATGCTTTCCGTTCGTCTAGCATAATGACGTGTTCGATTAACGGAACAGCCTTTTCTACTTGCCCAGCTCGAAGGTAGGCGTCGGCAAGAAGTATGATGGCTTGCGGGTAAACGTACCCTCCCATTCGTTGAAACGCGATGGCGTCTTCGAGTTCTAAAATACCTTCATTTAGGAGGTCCTGCTTGAAACCAGGTATGTATCCCAGAATCGAAGTATTGGCTTTTTGAAGTTTGGAAAGAGCCACCTTAAAGCGTCTTGTCATATAATATTCTCGTGGGATGTATCGCCCACGGGGGGTGGCTCCAAGCTCAAGCCAAGAATACTCTGGCAGGCCATGAATAATTTTGGCGGGGTCCACCCTCGGAGTCCAAGGGCCCACCATAATAAGCACGAGATAAGCGGACACGGCAGTAGCTACTGCGCGCGACCCCGCCTTTTGCAAATTTGACCTCGTAACCGTCTTGAACGCGGCCAAACCAAGCGATGCAAAGGCCGATTCGGATACCACTGATGGGCGACGAACTTCAACTTGATGAGCGGCGCACGCAGAAATGTCTTTGACAGAATGCCCAGTCACAGCACTAAAATGATCAAATACCTGATCTGTATTTAGCGATTGTGCGCGGCTCACCAACAGGGTCCATTTGGATTGCCTGTTCATACATGACTGTACTCTGGTCATAAATCGAGTCCGGGCCAATATGAGTTCAGGCAAATCATTTTCGGGTTCCATAACTGCATCAGCGGCCCAAAACGAAATACTAGATTCATCCTGGGTCGGATCTGCAAGGGAGTTCGCGGCGCTAAAAAACCCCGCCCTACCCAAAAACGGGGCCAGGCACTTTTGCCTATCCCTTCCAAGCCATTTCAATATTTGAGCATGTAGCATTGTCCAAAGTAACATGTGAGGGGAGTTCTTAAATGGATATATCATAATGACACCTGAAGAGGGTGGACATAACTTGGTTATTCGTTATCAAAAATTTGAGTGGCCCAAGCCTGTAGAGAGTGATCCTTCCGGAATCGCGAACAGGTTTTGTGGATGTAGGACCGGACGGTCGGCACCCTTTTTCCAATGATTCGACTAATTTCTTCGTAGGAAAGGTTTTCGACAAATTTCATCCGAGCCGCAGGTTGTAAAAACTCCGGAAGGGATTCGATGGCCCGAAGGACAGCAACATGCAGCCCAGCTGCATTTTCTTCGACATCAAGTTTTTCAAGCTCGGCCGGAGGATCGGAAAGGAGTTGCTCCAAGCCTGTTACTGGTCGACGCCTGGTTACAAAATTGATATATGTATTTCTACAAACCACACTCACCCACTGAGCATATCGGTCATGACTTTCAATGCCGCCACGACTCCTTTCAACCTTTTGGTAGGTTTTTTCAACGATCTGATCAAGTTCTGCTGACCGAAATACTGATTCCTTTAAAAACTTTATCAAAAAATATCGCCGCACAAAACAATAGGTCCAGAGATCAATCAGCACCTTTTGTTGCTTTTGGCCACTCGACATATAAGAGGTAAAGGCCTCGTTTACACGTTCGGCTTCATCAAGCCGGAAGGGCAGACTGGAAGCCAATACTTCCAGCGACGTCAATTCGGTTTTGTAGGACATGGGCACTTGGGGAGCTAGGCCGGGGGACAAACCTATGTGGGCGGCAATACTTAACGGGGGACAATACTCAGCGGGGGGCAAAACAGGTGCACGTGCGAAAACGGATGGGTTTATCGCGTGCGCTCAGTAATAGAAACGACAGGCCATCAAATCGAACGACATTTTTTTGGCAACCGTACGATTTCACACAAGGCCGCCTGAGCACTAAAGCCAATAGGGCGGCGAATATCCTTAAAAATGGGAAGGGCGGGCCGCTACGCGGCCCGCCCTTCAAGCTTCAAGCCCCCAGAAAACCTATCTAATACAAATCCCATCCACGTCGGAGGCCAGGTCTAGCGTCACATTAGGGCCCGTAATCAACTGAGTTCTGTCATTGGGTTTGTTATCAACCGTGGCCTGAAAAACATATGATGCTCCAGATTCAAGGCCCTGAACCGTAACCGATCCACCTGAAATCGTACCAAGCGTCTTAGTCAAATTACTATCCGATATGACAAAACTTTTGGCCGATGAGGCGGGCGCGCCCACTTTTCGATAATACACTGTTATCGCCGGTCCCAAATTAGC
Source organism: uncultured Bacteroidota bacterium (assembly GCA_937876355.1). Lineage (GTDB taxonomy): Bacteria > Bacteroidota > Rhodothermia > Rhodothermales > UBA10348 > UBA10348. The sequence goes on from CALFHN010000023.1 coordinate 13,376, forward strand.
CACATTTAATCGTGGGCAGTTTGGGCCGAAGTTTAGCGTAAACGTCACGCTGATCAGATTGGAGGGCGGAGAAGGCAACGTAACTGAACCAGTGGAATTGCAAATATTTCCCGCTTCTGAGCTTAGTTGTTCTCCATTCTGATTTTGAATCACATATCCGCTGAGGTTAGTCGGGGCTCCTGAAACCACAAAAGATGAATTTGCTGATGCCACAACAATTTCCGACGAAACCCATGAGCCATCGGCTGAGGCGGCTCGAAGGGTAATTGCCCCTGAATTGCCGTTTCTATTCAATGAAAATGTCCCGCTGCTACAACCTTGGCCTGAATAGCCAAAATTCCACGTCGAGAGGTGCCCGGTCATATAGGTTGCCGTAAGATTACCGCTGGCATCAGGGCCTGAAACCGTCGTCGTTCCTTCCGTTATCCACACTCCTCGTGATTCGTCGTAGCTGAATACCTGGATTTGATCTCCGTTTTGGATCGTGCGCCCCTCTGCTTGATTGATGGTCGACGCGGGAATCGTAACCGAAAGCGGAATCGGTGGACTAAACTGGGTAATTCGATTTCCGCCCGAATCCGTAACTGTCACGTTCGCAAACCCGGCTGTTGTCATTGATTGTTGACTGCTCGTCCCGCCTACATTCTGCACGGTAGGAGAAAAGCCTCCCGGAAATGCCAAGGCCCCTGATCCTGAAGCGTTGGAGAAAAAGGAGACACTGGTCGATAACGTACCAGAAGCAGATTGTCCAGAAGCTGTAGTAGCCGTCGTTCCTGTTGCTAGAGAAAATGAAGCGGATGTTTGATTGGAAACGGCGCCGCCACTGGTTGTGGTAACTACAGACTGCTGAATGGTCCCGCCTGAAACATTGGTCGAAGAAGATCCCGAGGCAGCTCCTTGCACAGCCTGGCCAGAGCGCACCATGTTAACAGTTACCTCAGTCACCCCAACATCACTAATTTGAACGGCTGCTGAACCTGTTTGATACCCGTCAGCGGTGGCTTTAAGGAGAACGAAAACGGGATCGCCGCTCGTTGGCACAACAGAGTTCTTAATTCCAAACCCTCCAATCCCGCCCTTGACCCGTGCCTGGGATAGCGCATCCGAGTAGGTATCAATAATGTCGCTAGCATGATCTCCTTCAAAGGTCATTGTAATCGGTGTGTCCAAAAAGGAATCCGAAACAGGATCAATAAACTTGACCGACACCGTCGTATTAATGTCTTCGAGGGCCACAATAACGTTAAAGTCATCAATCGCGTCCTTAACCGCATCGAAATCACATCCAACGAGTGACGTGACTGCTACGAGTAGAAGGGTAAAACACCCGGTAATAGTTTTTTTTTCATCTGGAGCACCTCAAAATGCTCATTCTTCAGTTCTAAGATTCTGCGTAATTCCCCTGGCCTACTGAAATAATCTGAAGACCGCGTGTGCCAATCTGAATTGGCTAAAGAATGCGAAAGGACAATCCGAGCGAAACGACTGGCATCCAGGTAAACGTTGTTAGCCCTTCTTCCATTCTAGTTGCCCAATTGGCCGTTTGCGCGATCATTCCAGTGCCCGTCATTTCAAATGTTGGTTTGCCGGTATATATCACGCCAATATCAAACAAAAATCCCAATCGGGAGCCTCTGGTCATATCCCCAAAACCGATGCCCAAGTAGGGACTGACAGCTTGGTCATATTTAAACGTCGCCGATAACGATCCTAGTCGTTCTGGTTGAAATATTTTGCCGTCCAAATCAAACTCTGATATAGCGACTCCTGCGGCTGTAACCTCACGGTTATCAACGTAAGCCCCTCCCGTGAGGCGGAACCCGTTTTTAAACGGATGGAAATCGACGAGCCCGCTAAATCCACCCCAGGTTACGTCGGCATCAAAGCGCACATCTACATCGTCCCCGCGTTCTATTTGGGTTTTTGAGACATTGAAAGCTGAGCCGCCCGCGCGAATAACCAGTTTGTCACCTATTGGAAAGGCTAACTCTATTCCTGGCCCCATAGAACCTGCTTTCACAGCGAAGGCTAGGCCCTGTTTTTGAGCAGAAACCGTTCCAACCACCATTATCGTTATAAGAAGAATGAATGTCCGTTTCATTGGCACTGCGACTCTAAAAGTGATTGAATCATCATCAGATTAGATTAACCCTTATCTCCATCTAATTCAAGCATTTCTCGCGTATCAGTCTGCTTTTCACTGCCCTGAAAATCCACACACTTTTTTGCCTCGCGACTGCCCAAAGAAGAGATATGAAGCGTTTTGAGACGAATGAATTTTCAAGATTGGCGGAAGAATGTTAATAATCACAACTTCTAGTACGCCAATGCGTGCATGGAAGCCCGAAATCGTGCTTTTCTCTATCGAAGCGCACTTTTAATAGGGCAAATAGATTGACGAACGGATAAATCATTCGTATTTTGTTCGTCTGCGTTTTTTTCCGGCCTCCCCCCGGTTGCAAATTTTTCATTTTGTGCCTAGGCCGGATTTCAAATCTTGGATTTACCTCCAAACAGAATACAGAGTCCCGATGGACGTCAATAGTTTTAAGACGATGAGTGCGAAACCGGCAGAAGTCGAGCGCGCTTGGCATGTCGTCGATGCAGAAAATATGGTCGTTGGCCGCCTTGCAACACAGGTTGCCACGCTTCTCCGTGGAAAACACAAACCCAGTTTTACCCCCCATGTAGACTGTGGTGATTTTGTTATCGTGATTAACGCTGACAAAGTACGTTTTACTGGAAAGAAAGAGACGGATAAAGAATACTTCCGCCACACGGGTTATCCAGGCGGAGTTCGCCTGCGTACTCCAGAGGAAGTTCGCATTAAGAAGCCGAGTTTTATTGTGCAAAACGCAGTGAAAGGAATGCTTCCTAAAAACGTGCTTGGCCGTCAGCTGATTACCAAATTGAAAGTGTACGCAGGTAGCGAACACCCGCATGGTGCCCAGCAGCCACAAGCTCTCGCACTCTAGTCCTTCTCCCCGAGTAACTGAATACAATCTGAATTATGGCAACAGCCCTTACTCAGTTTATCGCCATCGGCCGCCGCAAGAATGCGGTTGCACGCGTATACCTTCGTCCCGGTGGATCCGGAAAGGTTGTCGTTAACAAGCGCGAACTGAATGAATATTTCCCAACACAATGGAGCAGCGCGTCTGTTACATCTCCTTTTGATGTCACAGAAACTGCAGGCCAGTTTGATGTTGTTATCAATGCCACTGGTGGTGGAATGACCGGACAAGCAGAAGCTTGTCGTCTGGGCATTGCACGCGCCTTGGTCGTGTTCAACGAAGAACTTCGTAAACCTTTGCGTGACGCAGGATACATGACACGTGATCCTCGTATGGTTGAGCGTAAAAAATACGGACAGCCTAAAGCTCGTAAGCGTTTCCAGTTCTCGAAACGATAGAATCGAAAACCTGCGAATACTGGCACAGTGCCTGTGTTCGCATTATCACTCATACGCTTGGATGTTTGCCGGGGTGACCTTAAAGGGTTTCGGCAGTCGTGCGAAGAGCGTAGTGGTTTAACCCCGTTACATATATATATAATGAGCGAAGAAAAAGTACAGTCGGCGCATCGCGCGTCGATCGAAGACCTGCTTAAAGCTGGCACCCATTTCGGCCATCTTACGAGCCGTTGGAATCCCAAAATGCGCAACCACATCTTCATGGAGCGCAACGGAATCCACATCATCAACCTGAATCATACCCAGTCCTATTTGGACGAAGCCGCCGAAGCGGTTGCACGTTTCACGCGCAAAGGGAAAAAAATCCTCTTCACTGGTACGAAAAAACAGGGGCGTGACATCATCCGCAAGTTAGCCACCGAATGCGATTCTCCGTATATCGTTGAGCGCTGGTTGGGTGGTACGCTGACCAACTTCCAGACTATTCGCCGTTCGATTCGCAGAATGGAAGAATTGATCAAAATGGAAGCCGATGGCACCATGGATCAGCTCAAGAAGAAAGAGCGCCTCATGAAAGCCCGTGAGCGTGAGAAACTGGAGAAAGTGCTTTCTGGTATCAAGGACATGGCCCGTGTACCTGGTGCGCTGTTCATTGTGGACATCAACCGTGAACACATCGCCGTCCAAGAAGCTCAAAAGCTCGGCATTCCGATCATTGCCATCGTGGATACGAACTGCAACCCAGACGTGGTTGACTTTCCAATCCCAGCCAATGACGACGCGTTAAAATCAATCGAGTTAATTACTTCTGTAATTGCTAATGCAGTTAAAGAAGGCGAAAAAGAACGTCAGTTTGCTGATGCTTCTTCGAAACTCGAAAAAGAAAAACGCAATCAGGAAAAAAACGACAACACTAAAGGCAACGCCTAAGCTCGTTTTTGACCACTACGTGTCTTTTCGACCCTTAATTTGTTAACCACTGTTTAGCGTTGGTCTTTTTGAGGACCCTCGCAACGAACAGAATAAGCATAGTTAGAACATGTCTATTACTGCTGCAGATGTCAAAAAATTGCGCGACCTGACCGGCGTCGGCATGATGGACTGCAAAAAGGCCTTGAGTGACTCCAACGGGGACTTTAATGCGGCCATTGATCTACTTAGAACCAAAGGCCAGAAAGTTGCTGCGAAACGCGCAGATCGCGACGCTAAAGAAGGTGTTATTGCAACCGGCTCAACAGCCGATGGCAAAACGGCCATTTTGGTTGAAGTGAACTGCGAAACCGATTTTGTCGCCAGAAACGATGTTTTTCAGTCTTTTGCGGCTGAAATTTGCGACTTGGTTTTGGCTGATCTGCCTACCGATCGTGATGTTTTTCTACATTCGACCATGAAAGATGGACGCACCGTCGCCATCGCTCTGACCGATATGACGGGCAAGATTGGCGAAAAAATTGATATTCGTCGTACCCAGGTCCTTACAAGCACCGATGGCAAAATCGTTTCCTATATCCACCCAGGTGCTCGCTTGGGTGTGTTGGTTGATATGTCAGGAGCCGGCAATCTCGATGCAGCCGGTCGTGACGTCGCAATGCAAGTTGCAGCTCTCAATCCGATTGCTACCAGTAGGGACGACGTTCCTCAGGAATTGAAGGACAAAGAAATGCAGATCGCTGCCGAACAAGCACGTGAAGAAGGCAAGCCAGAGCAGCTTGTTGAGCGCATTGCTACTGGTAAACTAGAGCGTTACTACAAAGATTTTGTTCTTCTCGAGCAGCCTTTCGTTAAGGATTCAGCCCAGACGGTTGGAGATATGTTGAAAGGAGCCAATGCTGCTGTGAAGACCTTTTCTCGGTTTGCTTTAGGAGACTAGATTTCGAACTGGTCCTGTGAGAAATAGAATGTGAAAGAGGGGTTCGCGCGCAGCGCGAACCCCTCTATTTGTAAAACGGTTTTACATCCATTATGAAACTTATTTGCCCCGTCGAGCAAACCAACCAGGGACGCCGCTCTCCACATTCTCACTATCTGAACAGGGCACGAATTGATACTCACAAGCCCAAACGTTAGCTTGATTGAATATGTCATTGTCAACCTCACCTCACCAACGCAAAAACGTGGACGCAAAAGACACTAACGGGCGCACGTATCGTCGAATCCTACTCAAATTGAGCGGAGAGTCGCTCATGGGCACAAAAGCCTTCGGGATCGACCAGGAAATTCTCGAAGGGTATGCAGCGGAAATACGGCACGTAGTTGATGCTGGAATGGAGCTGGCCATTGTTATTGGGGGCGGAAATATCTTTCGCGGAGTCAATAATGCCACAAAGGGCATGACCAGGTCTCACGCAGATTATATGGGTATGCTGGCGACCATGATCAATGCAATGGCCCTTCAGGATGCTCTTGAGCAAGCTGAGGTTCAAACGCGATTGCAGTCGAGCCTCAACATGGACGAAATTGCCGAGCCGTTCATTCGGCGCAGGGCCATTCGGCACCTTGAAAAAGGCCGAGTCGTTATTTTTGGTGCGGGCACGGGTAATCCATATTTTACGACGGATACAGCTGCGGCTCTGAGAGCGCTGGAAATCGATGCCGATGTCATTCTTAAAGGCACTCGCGTAGATGGTGTTTTTTCTGCTGATCCAGAAAAGGATGATAACGCACAGCTATACTCCGATATTCACGGAGAAACAGTTATTTCCAATAACTTAAAGGTGATGGATATGACCGCTTTTACGCTGTGTAAGGAATCCAAAATGCCTATTATTGTGTTTAACATGGATACAGGCGGTAATCTCGAGCGAATTGTTCGCGGCGAAGCCATCGGTACCTTGGTTCACTGGAATTCGGACAAGACAACCCAACTGGCCTAGTTCGGCTCCTCATTATCGCTTTTGTTATGATACACGAAGATTTAGAACTCATTTTAGAGGACGCATCAGAGGGCATGGACAAATGCATTGAGCATTTACGCCATGAAATGGTATCTATCCGTGCAGGTCGCGCAACACCTGCCATGTTAGAAAACGTGCGCGTTGACTACTACGGATCTGTTACCCCCCTTAATCAGATTGCATCTATCAACGCCCCTCAGCACGACCTCCTGACCGTGCAGCCTTGGGACGCATCTGCCCTTGGTGCCATTGAAAAAGCCATTATGGCGGCAAATCTAGGCATCAACCCGGGAAACGATGGTGTTTTGATTCGGTTACCTGTTCCTCCCCTTTCGGAAGAGCGACGTCGGGACTTGGCTAAAACGGCCCGCGCCAAAGGCGAAGATGCCAAGATTGCCGTACGCGGCGTACGTCGTAATGCGAAGGAAATGATCAAATCGACGCAAAAGGAAGAAAAACTATCTGAAGACATGATGTACGAGGCAGAAGACACGCTTCAAACCATGACCGACAAGCACATTACCAAAATTGAAGGCTTGATGGCTCACAAAGAAGCCGAGATCATGGAAGTCTAGGGCTGGTGGGTGCTGGAGATCGGGCAAGCGCCTTCCACCGCCCGCACCAATGGCTAGCGATCAAGATTCACCACTCCTGCACCAAAAGGTCGAAACAACAGACCCCAAGGCGCATTAAGTGGCAATCGAGGCTTGAACAGACACTGGAGAGGTGTCCGAGTGGCTGAAGGAGCACGCTTGGAAAGCGTGTGTGCGGGTAACCGTACCGAGGGTTCGAATCCCTCTCTCTCCGCACCCTGCGAACGCCCCGATTGCGAAAGCAATCGGGGCGTTTCTTTTTGGCCGAAGAGAGCTTGCTCTCGAAGGACCAAAAAAAACGAACCCCAAATCCGGAAATTGAAGATCTGTAGCATCAGTATTCTCTGAATCAACGGACGTGTTATGAAAAAGCCTCAGGTCGGAAACGACCTTGCCTATCATACGCTGCCTTCGTCGAGAAAGAAAATAGACACTTCCGCGGTCCGAAAGACCGGCCTCTCCTCGCGTTCAAATCCGCCTTTAAAACGACATACTGACCCCAAACTGGAACGTGCGGCCAGGCGAAGGTTCGAAATATCGTCCGCCAAAAGCATTTACAACCATAGACCCGACGTAGTCCCGATCGAACACGTTAGAAGCCTTAACGAACGGCTGAATGTGCGCCCCTCCAACGTAGAGTTTGGTATAACCGACGTTGATATCGACAATGCTGTAGCCAGTGTTGGGCGCGGTGTTGTCGTTTTCGGCAAAGGTGGAGGACACAAAATCTGTCGCCAGTTGTCCGTAAACACCTCCCTTCACCGCTCTCAATCCTAAAAACAAATGATGAACAGGTATTCCTGGTAGTCGAAGGTCACGAAGTTCGCCTCGGTCAAATTGATACTGACTCATCGTGTAGGTGGACTGCAAACTGAACACCCGGCTAAATTGTGTAAGAAGGGCAATTTCGATCCCGATGTGTTTCGTTTCTCCGGCGTTCTGATAGTACGTGCGCCCCCCAGCATCCTGAAAAGGTTGTAATTGGTCGGTAACCATCATCCGAAAAACAGCCACGTCGAATGAACTACGACCTGCCTGACCGCGCGCGCCCGCTTCAAATCCAGTCGTATGTTGTGCGCCAACTTCCGAATTTAGTCCTGAAGAGCCGCTTGGTTGATTGACCAATTCGGTTGTAGTGGGGGTTTCAAAGGCGGTCGAATAGTTCACAAACAACAACCCTTCTCCCACCCGAAAGGCCAACCCCACTGAAGGGCTTAAGGCAGAAAACGATCGGTCACCGGAGAGCGATTCGTGTCCAGGAAGGTGGTCTGAAAGCGTGAAGTCTATGGCATCGGCTCGTAGCCCAGCCGTGGCGGTTAGTGCCGGAAAAAGGTTAATCTGGCCAAATACAAAAGCCGAAAGGTTGCGGACCTCTTCTTTTTGATCCAACTCGACGTTGGGCCCAGCTTGTCCGTTGACATTGTTAAAGTTTAGGCGGTCATCATCCTGAAAGCCTGCGTCAACACCGATTCCCCATCCGGCATTTTGACCGTTCTTCTGAAGTTGTACGCGTGCGCCAGCTACCTTTCTCTTGAGGTCGATGTACGCATATGACAATGGGTTGTCCAGTTGCCGAGTCAACGCATAAGCGGTTACCGACAGCATGCCGATGCCCGTTTGATGGTAGATGGTTGCGCCGGCCTGGACCTGGGTACTCTCTTTTCCGGCCAAAGCATTCACATTGCGAGTATCTGCCGCTCGGGGATTCTCCGCCACTTGAGCCACAGTTAATGCTCCAGGAGACTCAGAGTCTTGTACCGCAAACCCCGAAACAACGCGTAACTGCGTTCTAGGGCCCATATTAAATTTGGCTGTCAGCGCCGCCCGAGTAAATCTACTTTCAGAGTAGTCCCGATACCCCGCGCTTTTTATCGAGGAAGCGTATCCGTAGAATCGGTGTTTTCCGAGAGGTACCGCTGCGTCCACGGAACCCTGCTGAAGCCCGTAGCTGCCACCCATTCCCCGAATTCCAATGCGAGTTGAGTCTTGAAATGCATCGGTCGATAGCATAAGCACACCGCCGCTGCCATTGCCCCAAAAGGTCGAAGAGGGGCCTCGAACTATTTCCGCCCGCCGAATAAAGGCCGGATCTACGATGTCGAGCGAGCCCTGGCCGTCGGGAAGAGTAAGGGGAATCCCATCCAGAACTACTTGAATACCTCGAACTCCGAAAGCCGAACGCCAACCCATCCCTCGAATCAAAAATCGTTCGCCTAAAGCCGAATGTCCCCGGTCGTTAATCGTAAGTCCTGCTATTCCTTGTAAAGTGCTTCGAAGGGATAACCCAGGTTGAAGAGCAACGTCGCTGGCAGATCTCTGAAGCGTCGAAATCGCAAAAGGCGCGCTACGCTCAGTCGTTGCAGATCGTAGCGCTTCCACCTGAACATTAGGTAGAACCACCTCAAGCGTATCTGCTTTCTGGGCTGCCGCCGAAAAGCAGAACATCGTACTCAATAGCGCACAACAAAGATGAGATGGACGAAGAAATAAATGTATCCTTAGAAAGCAGGGGCGTTGCATCAGACAGTTCGGGGTAGTGATAACTTCCAGAAGATAACCCGAAACAACTGTGGATCTTTTAGCTAGCCACTGGCATTTTGGAGGGGAGACGTTGGAAGCCATTCGAAACGGGGCGAGCAACCACCCTTGATTCCGAAAACTCAGATTTAACCGGCTGACTAACTGGCTTTCGAGGAAGTGAAACGACAAATTCGCTCCCAATATGTTTTAAACTGGTTACACTGATTTCACCTCCCATTTGCCCAACAAGCACCTTCGTAAACGAGAGGCCTAGGCCTAATCCGTTGTGTGAACGAGACACACCGGAGGATTCCTGGATAAATGATTCGAATATGCGTTGTTGTTCGGTATCGTCGATTCCAATCCCCGTATCTCGCACTACCAAATCAAAAAAGGCTGAATCATGTCTTGAATCCCGGATCTCAACGACCACTTCTCCCTTTTCTGTAAACTTGATGGCGTTACTTAGTAGATGGCTCACCACCCGCTCAAAACATCTCTTATCTAATTCAGCTTGAGGCTCTTTAATACGTGCATCCACTCGTAATACGATCTGTTTTTTTTCTGCCAAAACTTTCCATTTCCGAACCGCTTGTAGCACTTCCTGGGTGATATGACACGGCTTGCTGTTGGTTACCATATTCTGAGAAAGTACGGTTGACATGTCCAAAACCTCATTTATGGTCTCGAGAAGCCGCAGACTATCCGATTGTATGTGGCTGATCATCTCGATCTGGTCGGACGTTGCTGATTCCGCCAACAAATCTGCAAATCCAATTATTCCCGAAAGCGGCGTTCTGAACTCGTGACTAACATTGTCCAGCAGGCTTATTTTGAATTGATTTACAGATTCTGTTTTCTCCAAAGCCAGAGCAAACTGTTCTTCAGATTCCCTATCGAGGGTCACGTCCCTAAATATTGCAAAACTCCCCACAAATTCTCCCGCCAAATTGAACAGACCGCTTGGAGATATCGCAAAAACTTTCCGAGTCCCAGACTTACTTGTCATCTCAAGATCATAGTGTTGACGATGCCCTTTGCGCCGCCTAGCTCTCTGTTCGACTACAATGTTTTTGTTCTTTTCGTCTAGAAAACGGGACATTTCAAAACCTACAACTTCACTTCCTGAGTAGCCCAATTTTGAAAGAAAAACTGGGTTCGCATACGTAATATGGTCTTTTGAATCGAACATGGCCAATCCATCGTTCATGGTCTCAACCAACGTTTTAAATCTTTCTTGGTTTTGATGAAGCGTTTCTTCTCGCTCCACTCGGATGGATATATCTCGCTCCATAACAGAAAAATGAGACACCTTTCCCCTACGATCATGAACCGGAGTAATGATAACTTCTCCCGTATACAGGGTGCCGTCTTTTCGCTTGTTTACAAAGTCTCCGCTAAATGTTCGGCCAGCCAAGACGGTACTCCAAAGCGTCTTATAGACCGATGGATCTTGTTTTCCTGATTTAAAAAGCCGTGGATTGCTGCCAATGATTTCTCCCAATGAGTACCCGGTCATCTTGCAAAAGCCTGGATTGGCCCAGATAAATGTACCTGAGATATCAGTCAAGGCCAT
>CALFHN010000024.1 GCA_937876355.1 uncultured Bacteroidota bacterium
GTCAGGTACGATTACAATCGGCCGTACAAGAAAACGTAGTGACCTATACGGCGGTTGTGGATGTCGATAATTCTGACCGACGTCTCTTACCCGGAATGACGGCGACGGTAGACTTTCTTATTGAGCAAGTTTCAGGGGTTATGAAAGTGCCTAATGCAGCGCTTCGTTTTCGTCCCAACGAACATATGATGGCGGAATTGAGAGCCCGATTTGAAGGAGCTCAGGGCGGCGCGGCAGGACAGCGTCCAGCACAAGGGCAAGGCCAAGGTGGTGGTCAAGGCGCCCCTAGCGGTTTTGGAGGTCAAGGAAGCAATTCAGCGACACTGTGGTATCTCAACTCAGATGGGGAAATCCAAACAGTTCGGGTTAAAACCGGTATAACTGACGGTTCACAAACCGAAGTTATAGGCGAGAAGCTAGAGGTCGGAATGCAAATCATTTCCGGCGTTACCGTTCTCGAAGCCACAGGTGGGTTTCAGAATCCATTCCAGAAAGAAACAGCAGGTGGCCGACAAGGATTTGGTCGTGGCGGCGGATTCTGATCGACGCTCCTATTTTAGACCATTTATTTTCTCAGGCAGTAAAAATTAGATTGATGAACGATACCAAACCGGTAGTCGAAGTTAAGAGCATTCGGAAAACGTATGTCATGGGCAAGACGGAAGTTCATGCTTTGCGTGGCGTCGACCTGACTATTAATCAAGGCGAATTAATAGCCATTATGGGTACTTCTGGATCAGGAAAATCCACATTGATGAATATTATTGGCGGTCTTGATTACCCAACTTCAGGCTCTTATTTCCTTGATGGAATCGAAGTAAATAAGCTTGGGAAGAATGCGCTGGCAGATATTCGCAATCAAAAGATTGGATTTGTATTCCAAGGATTTAATCTTTTGGCTCGAACTTCAGCGGCCGAAAATGTAGAGTTGCCGCTTTTGTATGATCGTACGCACAAGATCAAGAACTACAGAAAAGCAGCGATAGATTCGTTGACTCTGGTTGGGTTGGGAGATCGGACAGATCATCATCCAAACGAGCTTTCAGGCGGGCAGCAACAGCGAGTAGCTATTGCCAGAGCACTAGTTACCAATCCTAGCTTGATTTTGGCCGATGAACCTACCGGAAACTTAGACAGCCGAACCACTGTGGAGGTCATGCAGCTTTTTCAGGAACTCAATGAAAAAGGCATCACCATCATTTTGGTCACGCATGAAGACGAAGTGTCAAGATATGCAAAGCGGATTGTGGAGTTGAGAGATGGTCAGATAATCAAGGATGTTGTACGAAAACCAGATTCTGCCATCGACGATCTAAAGCGGTTGATAAAACGGCAAGCAATAGAGCGCGACGAATCAGAATTAACTGTTTAAACCTCCTATTGAGATAGAACGAGAATAAAATGCGGCCTGCAAGACTCATAAAAGTTGCCCTAAAAAGTATTATCAAGAACAAGATGCGTACCCTCTTGACGATGCTTGGCATCATCATCGGCGTGGGGGCGGTCATCGTCATGGTGGCTGTAGGAGAGGGCGCGCAGTCCCAAATTGCAGATCAGATTCAAAATTTGGGCACCAATATGTTGGTCATCACTCCGGGATCAAGTAATGCCGGAGGAGTTAGCCAGGGATCAGGGAGTTTCAATAGACTAAAGGACACGGACGCTGAAAAAATCAGAAACGAGTCTGCATTTGTTGCAGGGGTTTCACCGGTCATCTTTACTCGAACTCAGCTTGTCGGCGGAAATGGAAACTGGCGATCAACGGTTCACGGTGTAAGTATTGATTATCCAGTAATTCGAAACTGGGAATTAACTTCGGGTCGATTTTTTGATGCTACCGAGCAAAGGATGGGTAAAAAAGTAATAGTTTTAGGAGCTACGATTGCAGAAAACTTGTTTCCAAATCAGGATCCAGTTGGCCAGAGAGTATTGGTACGAAATATTCCTGTCGAAATCATAGGCGTTTTGGCTAAAAAAGGTCAAACTCCGGAAGGCAATGATCAAGATGACGTGGCATTGGCGCCATTTTTAACTGTTCAGCGTCGCCTTTCAAATTTCACCTTCATCCGTCAGATTCTGGCCAATACGTATTCTTCGGAAGATATTGCTAGCGCCCAAGAAGAACTCAAACTTATTATGAGGGAATCTCATGGTTTGGCCGATTGGGAAGCTGATGATTTTGAAATTAAAAACCAAGATCAGCTTAGCGAGGCAGCACAGGGTACGACGGAGGTCATGACGATGTTATTAGCAGCTATCGCCTCGATATCCTTGCTAGTCGGCGGAATAGGAATTATGAACATCATGCTTGTTTCAGTGACAGAACGAACGCGTGAAATTGGTATTCGAATGGCCATTGGGGCTCGTGGCTCAGATGTCTTGACTCAGTTTTTGATTGAATCTATTGTGATGAGCATTTTTGGAGGGGCTATTGGAGTCGCTATCGGGCTTGGAGGATCGAAGCTTTTAGCCTCTTTCACGGGATGGAATACGGTCGTTTCTCCTGATATTATCTTCATCGCGCTCGTCTTTTCAGCTGGTGTTGGCATTTTCTTCGGGTTTTATCCAGCCCGAAAAGCTGCTTCTTTGAATCCGATCGACGCACTTCGCTTCGAATAGAGAACAAGTATTCTTCTCTGTGGGCACTTCTACGTTTCAGGTAGACCTGCGCGCTTATGACACCTATGGGTCCTTTGCGAACGGTCGTTATTTATTCATTTCCCGAACTAGATGCCCGACTTGTGGCATGATTAAGCTTTTCATGGCAAGATGAACGGCAGTGGTCGAGCCTGGCATGGAGAAAATGATTGAATTGCCAAATCGACCAGCTTGGGCCCTTGATAACATGGCAGCTGCTCCAATTTCGATGAAAGACAAATGTCTAAAGAGTTCGCCATATCCTGGAAGGGGAGACTCTATAAGTCGGGTCAGTGTATCGAATGTGTTGTCTCGTTTTGACATACCGGTACCACCATTGACAAGAATTATGTCAGCACCAGCTTTCTTCGCGGCAAGGACCGCTTTTGCGATCAAGGTTGAGTCTTCAGGCGTAATTTCGTAGGAAATCAGTTCGTGACCCGCTGAGTTGATGGTTTCAACCATAAAAGCGCCGTTTGTATCCGTATTTATTGTACGGGTATCGGAACACGTAATTACTGACATACGTGCTTTTTGAACGACCGCTTCAAGTTCATGTTGTGTGACAGGCATTCGGTTGATTATGGGATTTAGGGCTTTCAATACGATGCGGTGAGGAAATAAGGCAGGAGTTCGGTTACTGGACAGGAGAATCTGTTTCGTTGGTCGAATTTTGTTCGGTGTACCAAATCGGAGGGTCATGGCCGTGTCCACCCCACGGGTTACACCGGACAATGCGATGAGCTGCCAAGATAGCACCTCGCAATGCACCATATTTTCTTAGAGCTTCTATCGCGTATGCTGAACACGTCGGACTATACCGACAGGAAGAGCCGAGATGCGGAGAAATTATCAGTTGGTATCCGCGGACCAATCCAATTAAAATGCGACGCGGTATGGAAATGAGGTACTTGATCATTCGACTAATTCCCACTACAAACGCGGCAAAGGGTTTCCTTACGGCGTTGCCGGACCTACAAAAGACTTATGTACATACCCTTCGGATTTGTCATAAAGCCTAACGTGATAATAGGCCCCAGAAGCTCCAATCACCATTCCTGTCGCTGGAAGAGCTGTAGAAGCCACAATTTGAGCCCGATTGTTAGGGCGTGTTTTTAACAAGCCCTCAACCAACACCACGTTTCCGAAATGTGACGAATCGACGCTTGGGATTAGTTGACGCTTTGAGGGTGTAAACAAAAAGGGCCAAGGATCATGGGGGCCCCTAGCGTACACGCCAAAATGTAAATGTGGGGCCGTTGTCCGAGAATTTCCAGTATTTCCAACCAGTCCTAAGGTATCGCCCGGAACAACCCTTTGGCCTTCTCTAACTAGTTGAGAATCCAAATGTGCATAATAAAAGTTATTCCCTCTATCATCTTTCAACCAAACCGTTTTTCCTCCAAGTCCACCAATTTTTGTACTACTGATTTGGCCCTTTCGTACGGCAACTACGGGCGTGCCCCGATTGGCAAATATATCTACGCCGTGGTGACTTCTTCTCCCGCCGTCCCGTTCAACACCGAATCGACTAAGAATATTACTCGTGCTCCTGCCCATGACCGGAAAGATGAGGGAGGCCTCCGTTTTGATGCTGAGAGTAAACGTACCAGTAGCGAGAATTTCTGGTTGAACTCGAAGCACATATTCTGAAGTCTTGTTTACGTCATATTGAAGAGTAAAGGTGGTATCAGCCGATTCAACCCTCTTGAAGCCCTGACTCGCGTTGTCAATAGTTTCAAAAAGGTCTAGAAACAGATCTGAAGTTCCAGAGATTGTCGCACTTGCGATAAGGCGTTGACCTCGAGTTAGTGAAAGTCGGTATCCGACAGCCATGATTTGAGATGGATTCAAGACACCTTCCTCCATATATGGTAGGTCTGGAGTCAATGCCGTCTGGAGAACAGCTTCACCTTGTAGCGTCCAATTGGTTGCGATCGCAGAATCAGATATCCCTGTTTCGGCCAAGGCTGCTACATACGCTTCTCTCGCAGATCCATGTTGATAGGATTTCCTCAATTCTGCCAATTGCTCTGCGCAACCAGAAAGTAGGAACAGCAAAAAAACACTCGGAATTAAGCGCATAACAAATCGGCTTGAATCGAATTCTTTACGAGTCGAATGGTCACAGGTTACGATAATTGATTACCGATATCGTTCGGCATTATTTCCCACCTTCTACGGTGATGGCTCGGTGGCCGAACAGCGTGGAGAGGCCGCGCATAACTTCCTCATTAGGGTCGATTACCGCTGTACGGCTCAATATGCGGCAAGGTTGGGTGTCCGAATCTTCTACCAGGTCGAAATATAGTTTACACGATCCCTTGTGTTGGGCAATCAATTCATCCAGCTTGAGCACTTGTTCTATTCGGAGTTCGGAAACGGAAAGCCTTAATATTAAAGATTTTACCATCTGCTCCCGCACCTTCCACATGGGAGAGACATCACTGGCAATAACTTTTGCAGTCCCACCTCGCATTTCAAGGCTTCCTCTGATTAGCACAATTTCATCTACCATGAGGTAGCGCTGAACTTTATCGTATGAATTGGAGAAACAGATTAATTCCGCCTGTCCAGTAAAATCTTCAAATTGGCATATTGCGAAAGGTTTTCCTGATTTGTTGACCCGATGCTGAACTTCGGTAAGCACTCCGCAAAGAGTGTGCTGGGGACGATTGTTGCGATATGCCCAACCATCATCTGCTGGGCCCTCTTGTTCGACGATTGCAACTACATCAACAATCTGAGCAGATGCAAACGCTCTGGATTCAGCCAAAAAAGATTCTAATGGGTGTCCCGAGACATAAAAACCGACAGCATCTCGCTCCTCTTTTAACATTTTGGATTTGGCCCAAGGTTCAACTACAGGCAACGTCGGTTCAATACCCGCGGCACCATCTCCTCCGGGCTCCCCAAATAAAGAGATCATTCCAGCCATTTTGTCTGCAGCCATTTTTTGGCCGTATTGGACTGCTAATTCGACTGCTTCTGCAAACTGAGCACGGTGTCCATCCATTCTGTCCATGGCACCAGCTTTAGCTAAACTTTCTACCGCCTTTTTGTTTACTGATCGAAGGTCAACCCGCCGAGTAAATTCAAATAGAGTCGTATAGGCCCCATTTTCGGCTCTTTCGCGTTCTATTGCCTCAATTGCTGATAAACCCACTCCCTTGATTGCTCCAAGTCCAAAACGAATTTTCCCCTTTTCGACCGTAAAACGAGCATTTGAAGCATTTAAATCTGGTGGAAGCAGTTCGATTCCAAGATGCCGCGCTTCGTCCAAAACCGTAGTTAGTTTTTTAGTATCCGACATCTCATTGGTCATGGATGCCGCCATAAATTCTGCGGGGTAATGTGCCTTTAGATATCCAGTGTGATAAGCAACGATCGAATAGGCAGCTGCATGGGATTTGTTGAAGCCATAACCGGCGAATTTGGCCATCAGGTCGAACACCTCGTTGGCAACCTTTTCTGTAACCTCTCTTTCGGCCGCCCCGGCCACAAAAATGGCCCTCTGCTTGGCCATTTCCGATGCTTTTTTCTTACCCATGGCCCTGCGCAGGATATCGGCACTTCCAAGGGTGTAGCCGCCCATGACCTGAGCCATCTGCATGACCTGTTCCTGATATACCGGAATTCCGTACGTCGGCTCTAAAATGGGTTTCAACATATCGTCCGGGTACGAGACGACTTCTTTTCCGTGCTTCCGTGCTATATAGGTTGGAATGTTGTCCATCGGCCCCGGCCGGTAGAGCGCATTCATGGCAATCAGATCATTGATTGAAGTTGGCTTTAGCTTCCTCAGCCACTCTCTCATACCGCTAGATTCAAACTGGAAAATGGATATTGAATCTCCACGTTGAAAAAGTTCAAAAGTAGACACATCGTCCAACGGAATGGTGTCCACGTCGAGGTCTAATCCGTGCTCCTGTTTAATTAATTCAAGTACATCGTCGATCACGGTTAGCGTTTTGAGCCCCAAAAAGTCCATCTTGAGAAGGCCAAACGATTCGACCCAATTTCCCGCATACTGAGTGGTGATAATGTCATCATTACCACCTTTTCCTTTTGCTACCGAAATAGGAACGAAATTGCTCACATTTCCAGGAGCAATAATTACCCCAGCCGCGTGGACACCGGTATGACGAGCAGATCCTTCAAGAACCTTAGCATAGTGCAACAGATTCCGAATTTGTTCATTTGGGTCCTGAAGTAGTCGTTTAAATTCTGGAACGTCTTTAAAAGCGCTTTCCAGAGAGACTCCGGCTCCTTCTGGAATTAGCTTTGCAATTCTATCAGCTTCGGGAAGTGGAATTTGTAGTACTCGAGCAACGTCTCGAATAACCGAACGCGGACCCATAGTACCAAACGTGATGATCTGACATACGTTTTCGCGGCCGTATTTCTCAACTACATAGTCAATCACTTTACTTCGGCCCCGATCATCAAAATCGATGTCGATGTCGGGCATGGATACACGTTCTGGATTCAAAAAACGTTCGAACAGGAGGCCGTACTTGAGAGGATCAACGTTTGTGATTCCAAGACAATAGGCGACGAGGCTTCCGGCGGCGGAGCCTCGGCCCGGGCCAACAGAAACGCCCAGTGTTCTTGCCGCAGTCGTAAAGTCCTGAACAATGAGGAAGTATCCCGCATATCCCATTTGGGCAATGATGCCTAACTCATGATCGATACGTTCCGTCTGTTCAAGGGTAAGTGAACCCCATTTTTCCTTTGCCCTTTGGTAGACCAGGTGTTTTAAATACCCATCCATATCTTCAGCAAAACTTGCTGGAAGCGGGAAGTGGGGCATAAGGAGCTGTCCCATAGGGAGCTCGAAATTACATTTATCGGCAATTACAAGAGTGTTTGAAAGTGCTCGCTTGACCTGCGCATCGTCAACGTTGCGAAGCGCCAATTCCATTTCTGCGGCAGATTTTAGGTAAAATTGATCATTCTCAAATTTCATCCGATTGGGGTCGTACAAATCCTTGCCCGTCTGCAAGCACAACAAAACATCTTGTGCAGCAGAATCTGCTTGCTCGACGTAATGCACATCATTTGTCGAAACTAATTCGACCTCATATTCCTTTGCCCACTTGAGTAACACCGCATTACATTTTTGCTGATCAGCGATTTTGTGGTCTTGTATCTCGATATAATAGTCAGAGCCAAATATGTCCAAATACTGCTCAAATACCTTTTTGGCGGCTATTTCTCCCTCTTTCAGGATGGCTTGCAGGACATGGCCTTGCAAGCAGCAGGTCGTTGCGATGAGGCCGCCAGCGTGTGCTTTTAGTACGTCTAGATCAATTCTGGGCTTGTAATAGTAACCTTTGGTATAAGACAGGGATGAAAGGCGGATCAGATTTTGATAACCTTCTTCATTCTTGGCCAAAAGAACTTGATGATATCTAATCCGATTGGTTTTGTCCGCCATGGTGACGGGAGTTACATAAAACTCGCATCCGATTATTGGCTTAATACCAGCCTTGGTTGCCTCAGTGTAAAATTCAGGAACTCCGAACAAATTGCCGTGATCGGTAATAGCCAAGGCCGGCATTTCGAATTCTTTGGCTTTAGCCACCAATCTTTTAATGCGTGCTGCGCCATCAAGAAGGGAATATTGGGTGTGGCAGTGAAGGTGGCAAAAATCCATAAGATCTAACGAGGCGATGGGGCGTTCTTAGCGATGAAAATTGCTATTTCGGACTTCGGAAAAGCAGGACTGTAATAACGCCTTCCGGAGGTCCAGAATCAACGTCTGTTAGTAACTGATTGAGTATGAAATCATCCCAAAATGCTGCTGAGTTCCTGTTAGTTGACTTTCGTCCTCAAGAAGATTTGATGTTTTGGGACACGTTTTCTCGAGGTTTGGCAAATGTAAAAAAAGAGGGTCGTTGGATCTGTGTACTAGTAGGGAGCGGTGAAAAAGAGGAGAGGGTCCTAGCTCAAAAGGGCCTGTCCACGCTCCGATCACTGAGCGATGAGCTGGAATATGATCATTTCATAGCGGGTGAGGTTGAAAAAACAGTCCGACAAGAAAAAAATATTATTTCCAGCCGCTTAACGGATGAAGGAGTTTCTGCAGTGGGCATTATGGGCTTCGAACGTGGGTTAATTCGATCAAATAATGGGCAAATTTTGGCCAAAGAGGGAGTTCAAAAGAGCCTTTGGCAGGCGCCTGCAGTTGTGCCTATCCTGATGTCAGTCTGTTTAGATGAGACTGGTTTATTGAAGGATGTCCATCCCATTCGAACCGTCAGGGCCATTACTCTCAATTTGCCATTTCCAGCTTCTATAACGATTGTCTCCCAACGAGTTAGGGTTGCGACGGATTTGAATAAATCTGGGATATCGAGCCATGAGATGGAAGAGATGCTTTGTAATGTCGGGCTAGCTGAATTAGCCAAAACGGACGATAATCTGCCGAAATGGAAGATTATTGGCCCAGCCTTGCAGAATAATTATTGAGTTCACATCGCCTCGCGTTTTTTTGTTCGAAGTATAGAATTTTCCACGTGTTAGGTGGTGGGAGAAAAGTAACTTTTTTGATTTTTTCCAAATTTTTTTGTAACAAAATGCCCATAATTGCTTTATTTCGAGGATTTTATCTTGACAGGAGGGAATTAAGAGCTTAGTTTGAGACCGATTAGCACGAGGTGTACTTCAACACTCCTCGATCACAGAACATATCTATTATAAAGAGGAATCCCAATGAGTAGATTCGCCGACCTCAAAGGTTTCGTGGACGGACTAGAAGATGATTTTAGCAAATTTTATGACAAAGGTAACAAAGCAGCGGGTACTCGTGTCCGTAAAGCTATGCAGGAACTGAAAACGATGGCCCAAGGCATTCGTGTTGAGGTTCAGAACCAGAAAAACGATTAACCCTCGTTTTTTAGGATATTAGAAAAGGTCGTGCCTGCTTGGCACGACCTTTTTTTTTTGTGGTAACTTTTGCGCTTCATTTAAGAATTCCTCAACAGATCAAGTCAATGAATACCCGCCTTCTTGCCCTAGTTCTATTACTTTTGACTACGCTAGTCATCAATGCGCCATTGTTCGCTCAAGAGAACTCGTCGAAAGTGGATTCAACTGCTAATATGTGGAAGCCAGAAGTTGTGGGAAAACTGGCGGGATCTCAAGCTGGGTTCCAGAACTGGGCGGAAGGTGGAGTAAATACCCTCGTCTTTACGGTAGGAATAGATGGAAAGGCCGAACGTCAGTCATCAAACTGGAAGCAAAAAATTACTAGTAAGCTTAGTTTCGGTCTAGTTAAACAAGACACGCTAGCTTTCCGAAAAGCTGAAGACTTGATCCGCATTACAGCCACGTTTGGCTACACCGGAAAAGGCTTTTTAGATAAACTCAGACCCACAATCGCGTTTCAGGCGAGAACTCAATTTGCACCAGGATTTAATTTTGAAAAAAATCCTTTTGGAGATGGCCGGAAACCTCCCGTCAAGGTTTCCGATTTTATGTCCCCTGGTACTTTTACTCAATCTATCGGACTGGCCTATCAAGTTCGGCCCTGGATTAGCCAACGCCTGGGGATCGGTGGGAAGGAGACTGTTGTTATGCTGAAGGATCTGAGGACTCTTTACACACTGAATCGTGATGAAACAGTACGTTTAGAAATTGGCTTGGAAGCTTTTACAGATATAGACAAGGAGATTTTTAAAAATGTATTCCTGAAGTCTACCCTTGGGTTATTTGCCGCATTTAACAAACCGGAAAGTCCTGATTTTATTTGGGAAAATGTACTGAACATGAAAGTTAATTCGTGGCTTCAGGTCAATTTTGAATGGTCCGCTTTATATGACTCGGATATAAGTTCTAAGGCGCAACTCAAAGAAGTGTTTTCGGTAGGCATCTCGTATCACATTATTTAATGTCCAAAATCACGCTCTTACTCCTCGCATCTATTGTTGTTGGATGTGCTGAAATGTCTGCAATTGGCTCATCGAATGATGATGACTCTACCGTAGAAATTTTCTCCAGAGTTGTGGATTATGATCGTATTCACTCTGTCCAACTACACCCTGATAAAAGCGAAACGGCGCTACCGGTTGTGGAAATGAATTCAGGAATGAAGCTTCGACTCGCTTTTGACCTGGTTGAAGAGCAGGCTCGTCCGTTGACCGTATACTTCTATCACGCGGACCGAAATTGGGAACGAGACCTTACAGCATCGGAGTACTTGACGTCGTTTAATCAAGACGAAATACTTGATTATCGAGCTTCGGGTGCTACAGTAATTCCGTACGTCCACTACGAATACAGTTTTCCAAATCGATCTCTCGATTTTAAGCTAAGCGGCAACTATATCCTTCGAGTTTCTGAGCAAGGAAGAGAAAACGAAGCTTTGTTTGAACGATCCTTTTTTGTTACCGAACAGTCCACACCCATTGAAATGAGGCTGGACCAAGTTATGGTGGCGGGAATGCGTTCGACCTCTGTACAACCTTCTGTTTTATTCAGTGCTCCCGATGCCAATTCAAGCGTTTTTGACTATTCCGTCTGTTTTATACGCAATTCTGAAATTGGTGAGAGACGCTGCGTAACACGGCCCTCCCTTGACGTGCAGCCTGATATGTCATTTTATTTACAACCAGATGACTCTTTTGGGCCGCAAGCCGCCAATTTTTTTATAGATCTTTCCGAAATGCGAACAGGCGGAAGAATTGAACGAGTAAACCAACAGCCAATCCCTTGGAGGATAGAAATAGCACCTGATTATGCCCGTTTTTCCGGCACGCAATTGGCTCCATTTCTGAATGGACAATCGGTAATACGATCGGCGAATAGATATTTAACCGAACCAGATTATTCGTCTGAATATGTGAATGCCGTGTTTAAATACATTACTCCGGACGGCGGCCCGATTGACGGTTCACTAGTGATTGTCGGAAGTTTTACTAATTGGGAAAGTAATCCTGATAACACCCTGAGATGGAATGAATTAAACGGGTGGTACGAGACCAGAATTTTGTTAAAACAAGGCCGCTACGAATACGCCTACCTCTCCGATAATTTGGCACTACATCGGGCTAAGAATAATGGACTTCCTCAGATCGGAAATCGATTTACTTCTTTTGTCTATTACCACGATCTCTTCGCTCAGACGGATAGGTTGCTTGCCGTGCAAGGAATTAAGACGGAATAGTACTTTATAGATGGGGAAAAAGACATCTTGCTGAAGACTCGGGCCTTTTTTAATTGTTTGGCGGAAAAAACAGAGGTACATTTACAGAAATAGCCCATCTGGACTGATCAGCAGGAGAACTCGCATTTTTTCAAATTAAAATCGACACATACCGAAGTAAATGAGGAATTCCCATACATACGTAGCGATAGTTATGTCGCTGTTCTTAATTGCGGGCTGCACTGCTTCTAAAGGGGCACAAAACCCTAAAGCAGGCGCGGCAACCGTGGCGAAACCAGGTGCAGATAAAAAAGACGACAAAAAAGGACCGAAACCGTTCGCAGAAGTCATAAAAGAGACATTTGATAAGGATGATGGCCTTTTCACCGTCTACCGTGACCAAGAGACCTACTACTATGAAATTCCAAATGCTCAGTTAGGTCAAGAATTTCTTTTGGTTACTCGAATTTCGAAAACGGCTGAAGATATTGGGTATGGTGGCCAAAAAGCCAATACTCAGGTTGTACGCTGGGATCGCACAGGGGATAAAGTCTTCTTGAAAGTCGTCGGTTACGAAAATCGAAGCGATGAAGACGATCCGATGTATCAAGCGGTGCGAAATTCCAATCTTGAACCGATTGTTCAAGCATTTGATGTTAAAGCCTTGAGCGTTGATAGTTCAGGTGTTGTAATTGACGTTACTTCTATGTTCAATTCTGACGTTCCAGCAATAGGTATTCCTTCCTTTTATCGCACCCGTTTTCAAGTTCGACGCGTTGATGGAAGCCGGTCCTACATTAGCTCGGTAAAAAGTTTTCCAACCAATGTCGAAGTACGTCACGTGCTGACCTATGAAGCAGGGAAAGCCCCATCTAATTCCTCCACAAACGCTATTACAGTCGAACTGGCTCAATCTATGGTTCAATTGCCGGCTGAACCTATGCAACCTCGTTTGTGTGACGATAGGGTTGGGTTGTTCAGCGTTTCATTCACTGAGTACAATTCACAGCAGCACAGATCTGAGACTACGTGTTATATCACCCGGTATAAACTCGTTCCAAAAGATCCAGCGGCTTATGCTCGTGGTGAATTGGTAGAGCCTGTCGATCAAATCGTTTATTACATCGATCAGAATACCCCGGTAAAATGGCGTGCAGCGCTAATTCAAGGCGTTAACGATTGGCAAAAAGCCTATGAAGCAGCAGGTTTCAAAAATGCCATTATTGGCAAAATGGCACCTACCGCAGAAGAAGACCCAGATTTCAGCGCGGAAGATGCGCGGTATTCTGTGCTTCGGTATTTCGCATCAGACATTCAGAATGCGTCTGGTCCTCACGTACATGACCCCAGAACCGGCCAAATCCTTGAAAGTGATATCAACTGGTATCACAACGTAATGTCGTTGCTCCGGAATTGGTACATGGTACAGACTGCAGCAATTAATCCTGAAGCGCGTTCCGTTACGTTTGACGACGCAGTTATGGCGGAGCTTGTTCGATTTGTGTCCTCTCATGAAGTTGGTCACACATTAGGGTTCCAACACAATATGGGCTCATCATATGCCTATACGGTGGATCAACTTCGCGACCCCGAATTTACGAGCACCCACGGGATTGCACCTTCGATCATGGACTATGCACGTTTTAACTATGTCGCACAGCCTGGCGATGGTGTAACACAATTTGGTCCAATGATTGGGGAATACGATGATTGGGCTACCAAATGGGCTTATTCATGGTTTGATGGCGATCGCACTCCAAAACAAGAACGCCAAATCTTGAATGATTGGATTAAAGACCGTGCTGACGATCCTGCGATGTGGTTTGGAAGTGGTTTCGGCGACCCAAGAGTTCAAACGGAAAACATTTCGAACGATGAAATGGAAGCATCTCGTTTGGGCATTCTCAATTTGCAGCGCATTTTGGATCGGTTGATTGAGTTTTCGGACGAAAATGCTGAAAATTACGATCAATTAGAAGAAATGTATGGCCAGGTTGGATCTCAATATGGCCGTTATATTGGACACGTTGCAAACAATGTTGGCGGTGTGTACGAGCAATTGAAAACAACTGATCAAGACGGGATGGTTTATTCACCTGTGCCCAAAGAACGTCAAAAGCGCGCGGTTCAGTGGATGTCCGATCAGGTATTCACGACTCCAAGTTGGTTAATCAGGGAAGACATTCTTCAATTGATAGAAGGAAGTGGGATGGTTAATCGCATAATGAGCTACCAAAACAGAGGTGTTGGTAGTCTTCTGGATACCCAGAAACTAGCTCGAATGATGGACGGAGAAGCTCGTTTTGGAGCAGAACAGTACACCGTCAACGAATTGTTGGGCGACATTCGCGATGCCGTATTTTCTGAACTGGCTAGCTCAAGCGCCATCGATTCCTATCGCAGGAATCTACAGCGAGGTTATGTGACCTCTTTGGAAGGACTAATGTCGGTTAATTATAATGCGACAGGTGCAGCGGCTCGATTTGGCCTCCAAAGTGTGAATGCAAACGCTTCCGATCTTAAAATGTTAGTCCGTGGTGAATTGGAGACACTCCAATCTCAACTGAATCGGGCATCATCTAGGACTCGTGATTCGATGACCAGATTACATCTGATCGACCTTTCGGCTCGGATTGATACTATTTTGGACGACGATAAAGACTAGTCTTTATTGGTTTGAATGAAAGGTTTTTGAGTGGCGCGGCGATTTTATCGCCGCGCCACTTTTAATTTCCGCAAAGTTGAAATTGTTGTTCGCATTGTTGACGCTACTAATAGGGTAGGGTTCGAGTTTTCAGAGTAAAGTGTCTTTTTATTGTTTTGCAGGTTATCGCGTGGAATGAACTCCCCGAACCATCGTCTAACTTTTAGTTGTTGTTTGTTGTATTCAAACCGATTTTACTATGACCCACCGATTCAAAGTAAGTATGACGGCCGCCCTTCTGGCTTTTGTACTTCTACCTGTTTCTGCTCAAACAGCGCTTGAGCCAATCGACCAGAAAGCTGTCGACATGATTCGCGCGGAAGGACTGGATAACAGTAATGTGATGAACTATATGTCCTGGATGACAGACGTGTTTGGCCCGCGTCTAACGGGATCACCTGCTCTCGATGCCGCTTCCAATTGGGCAGTAGATACTTTCAAAGGAATGGGCCTGCAAAACGCTCACAAGAACCAATGGGGTCCCTTTGGCCGTGGTTGGACGTTAAATCATTTTAATATCGAGGCAACCTCTGAGTATGGAATGTTTAGTATATCTGCATATCCTAAAGCTTGGTCGCCAGGAACGAAAGGCCATGTAGAGGGCGAGGTTGTTTTGGTTTCTGCAGCTACGATGGAAGAAGTTGACGCTTATCGCGGCAAACTAGCTGGCAAAGTTGTGATGATTCAGGCAATCCGCGAAGTAGATGAGCCATTTGAGGCCATTGCAGAACGTCACACGGACGCTTCTCTTCTAGCTCTAGCCAACGCGGCACCTCAGCCGCAAGGTGCTGGAGGCGGTCGAGGAGGCCGGGGTGGATTTCGCAGAGGACAGGGAGGAAACCCAGCTGCCCAAGCTGCAGCGGCGCTTCGCAATCTTGTTCTCACTGAAATGCCATTAGCGGTCTTGGATGCTGGATCGAAAGGAGACTACGGCACGATTTTCGTTTCGAGTGCAGCGGTACCTCGTGATCCAGATGCCGACCCTGGGGTCAGAATTGGAGCTCAATCAGTTGACGCCCCACCAACCCCTCCACAGTTTACAGTTGCTGTTGAGCATTACAATAGACTCGCTAGAATGCTGGAAAAAGGCATTAAAGTAAAAGTTAATCTTGATCTGAAAGTTGAATTCACTAGCGAAGATGTGAATGAGTATAATATCATTGCCGAAATTCCAGGAACAGATCCAGAAGTTGGCGATGAGATTGTTATGATCGGAGCTCACTACGATTCGTGGCATGCTGGTACGGGCGCTACCGACAACGCAGCTGGTTCTTCGGCAATGATGGAAGCCATGCGAATCCTCAAGAAAGTGTATGCTGATCAAGGCAAAGGCCCTCGCCGCACCATCCGTATTGCATTATGGACAGGTGAAGAACAAGGACTTTTGGGATCGCGCGCCTATGTTTCAGAGCAATTTGCGGAATCGGCTGGACGCGGACAGCCACCGACAGCTTTTCATCCGGAGTACGAAAAATTGTCAGGATATTTTAACATGGACAATGGCTCTGGCCGTATCCGCGGAGTTCATCTCCAGGGTAATGAAGGAGTTGCTCCGATTTTCCGTCAGTGGTTGACGCCATTTCACGATTTGGATGCAGCAACGCTGACTTTGAACGGAACGGGTGGAACTGATCACTTATCCTTTGATGGTGTAGGCCTTCCTGGTTTCCAGTTCATTCAGGATACGATTTCTTACAGCCCAAAGACTCATCACTCCAATATGGATGTGTATGATCACACCATTGAAGCAGATCTGAAGCAAGCGGCTACGATTATTGCTTCATTTGTGTATCACACTTCTGAGCGGAATGAGATGCTTCCTCGGAAGCCTCTTCCCGAGGTTAGGGTTGCTGGTCCAACAGGCCGATAACATAAATTGGTAGGTTATGTGATCATGGCCTCACGAATTTATATGTTTCCGTTTCAAATTTATTTGGACGGTTTGAGGCGCGGCGATTTCATCGCCGCGCCTTTTTTTATCGCCCTAATTGAGAAAAACGTCGTACGTTTCGTCAACCCGACCAACCGGAGAGACTGTGAAAGCCAAAAACATGGCACTTCTTTCGATAGTGGTGCTTTTATCTATGTCATTGTGGTTTTCTGCGTCTGCAATAGTTCCGCAGTTGTCTGAAGAATGGAATTTGAGTGCCTCCATGAAGGCATGGATGACTATGTCCGTCCAGATTGGCTTTGTATTTGGTGCGCTTACAAGCGCCATATTAAACTTGGCTGATCGATTTAACGCTTCAAAAGTAGTCGCAATAAGTGCTATTCTAGGCGCCGTTTCAAACTTTTGTATTCCGTTTTATTCATCTGGTCCGGAGTCCGCTTTGTTATTTCGATTCGTTACAGGTATGGCCATGGCTGGCGTATATCCGCCTGCAATGAAAATTGTAGCCAGTTGGTACAAAGAAAATCGAGGGCGGGGGATTGGCCTCCTAGTAGGCGCTGTAACTTTGGGATCGGGGACACCACATCTATTGAATGCTCTTTCATCTCAAATGGTACAACTACCTGACTGGCGGCTTGTAATGTATGGAACGTCGCTTCAATCGGTTTTTGCGGCTGGAATTGCATTTTGGTTAGTGGTTTCAGGGCCACATCTTGGTAGTGGCGCAAAATTTGACTGGAAGCAAGCATTGTCGGGCCTTACGCATCGCCCAACGCGGCTCGTAAATTTTGGATATTTTGGTCACATGTGGGAACTGTACGCCATGTGGGCATGGGTACCCATCATGCTTTTAGTCAGTTATAAAACAGCAGGCTTGTCGGAAAACATGGCCCGGTATGCCGCATTTGCAGTATTTGCGGCCGGCGCCTTGGGGTCTTATTTGGCTGGCATAACGGCTGACCGATTTGGCAGAACAAAAATTACCAGCATCTCGCTATTTGCTTCGGGGACATGTTGCCTGGTTGCCGGGCTGTTTTTTGCACAACCTATTTTGTTAACTGTAGTCTGTATCGTCTGGGGCTTTTTTGTCATAGCGGACAGCGCCCAATTTAGTGCAGCCCTAACTGAACTGGCAGATTCTCGCTACGTGGGCACAGCTCTTCAAGTACAAACGAGTATTGGGTTTCTCATAACATTGATCACCCTTCAAGTCATTCCAGTTGTAATAGATAAAGTAGGGTTTGAGTGGGCCTTTCTCATCCTTTTTCCAGGAAGCGTATTCGGAGCAGTTTCCATGTTAAAGTTACGGTCACTTCCTGAGTCGATAAATCTATCTCAAGGGCGAAAGTAAAAGCTATCCACCCAATGAGGGACTATCTACCCCTGAGACTGAACCAACTGAAGAGCCAATGTGGATGAATCCAGACCAATAGTAAGGGTGGGAAATGGGGCCATCGGTAGCGATTATGTCCATTTTTGCTGTTCGAAGAGCGGATTCGATGCTATAGTCAGAGGCCAAATAGGCGTATAAGTGTCTCATAAGCATTCGTGTCGCCAAATCGTCGCTTGGCCAAAGAGAAGCGATCAAATTTTTTGCTCCCGCATATATGAATCCTCGTGCAAATCCTGAGAGGCCTCCTGACACACTATTAAACTCAAGCGCAGTATCACAAGAACTTAAGACGACCAGCTCCGCTGGGACATTCAAGCTGAATATTTCGCTGGCGTGCAATATGCCGTCTTCTCCGTCCAGCCCATTTTTTTCAAGCAAAACACCTGAATTAACGGGATTGTTTTGATCTGCAAAGCTATGTGTTGCGAAGTGAAGAAATCTGTACCGTGATAAATCTGCCTGCTTCAAATAACTCTCAGTTGCCTCGTGCCTGCGAAGAATGATCGATTGATTGTTGAACGTATTGGTAAACGTTGAATACCTTGAATCTATTATGGACTCAATTTCGTTTAATTCATCCAAAGAGCCATAAAGGGGTTCAATGAATGGTGTAAATGACTCTTCAGGGGCAGCCATGCTAGACAGGAAAGATGATACGACCGGAGACAATTCCTCATCATCGTCAAAAACAGGGCCAAAAGCCAATAGCTGCTTATCAAACTTGGGTAGAATCACTTTGGATTGCTGAATCATCAACGTCGCAGAATACCCAATGCTTATTGAATACTCTTTGATTAGAAAGGGAAACGAATGTGCGTATTCCTGAGGCGCTGCATCGACATTTATCGGAGATACTAGGAGCGCATCAAATGGAACTCTGTGTAGTTTCCCATCGGGGATTATTATCAACTGACGGTGCTGCGTCAGTTGGAGAATTGGTTCTAATAAAATTTGGTATAAAAGATGTAAATGATCAAAGTATATCTGTGTAAATTCAACACCTGATATGGATACAAATTTATCTATTATGTTATTTATGCGTGTCGAAGAGCCAATTTTAATCAATTGTTGATTGTCTTGTCCCATAACAAGCGCATAGGTAGTATCCTCTACTTCATAATATTGAATTAACGTTTTAGTTGACTTTATTAAGCTAGAAAAAACATCATTTATATTTGCATAAATACCACCATGTTTAAGTGCATAATAACGTGGAAACAAACGTTCAGTGTTTGAAACTAGCTCGTCAAGTAATTTTCGTGTAATGAATCGCTCATGTGTGACTGACGCGCTGAATCCAGGATTCAAAGTTGTTTCAGATAGCTGAATTAATTGGCGATCAAAAGATGCAATTTTATTTTTAAGCTCTAATTCCCGGAATTTCAGGGAATCTGGGACGTGTGCAATAATTTTAGCTTCTGCATCGGTTAACTCGTCGAAAAAATGTCCACTCTTCTTGAATTCGACGAACTGGAAAATTTTGTCTAGAAGCCACTTTTCATTTGTCTTTGAATACAGGCTGTGGGCAACAGAAATGGCACCTTGCACGATTTCTTCTAGGTCTGCATTGAGTCCGTCTTTTGCATCTGGAGCAACATCCAACCTCCAAGAGTAAATTGCCACAGCCAGTGCTCTTTCGTAAGTATCTAGTGCTTCTTTTAAAAGGGAGTTCTCGTTTTTATGAACACCTAATAAGTGCAGTGATTTTGCTTTGATGAGCAAGGATCCTATTGCCTCAACAATATCGTAAGACGACCCGATCGGTGGATTAAATCTTACCTGACCTATCAATTTCTGGCCAAAATTCAAAGTCATTGCCCTTTGACTGAGGTCTATTGAAGCTGAATATTGCTGTTCCAAAAGCTTCATCGACGCGTAATCATTTAACAATGACACCGTTTGATTATGATTGTGGCTGTTACTTGTGTCTATGGCTGAACGAAAAAGCTCCTCTGCGAACGACTTCTTTCCAGCCATGTAGTTGGCTTGGGCCATCAGTCCAAGAGCTTCAACGTATTTTGGGTGGTGAGTAAGAGTGTTTTGGCGGTAAATGCTCAATGCATTTTTGATTTGAACGATTGCTTGCAATGGCTTCTTCATTCCAATGAGGGCTTTTCCCGCTCCATACAAACTATTCGCTGTAGATGGATGTTTGCTTCCTAAAACGAGTTCTTTCACTTTCAACGCATCTTGAAAATTTCTATTTGATTCCTCAAATCGCTTTAGCTCCGCGTTAGCGACACCCATATTGTCAAAAGTAAAGCTCAGGTCTGGATGTGTTTCGCCGAACGTAGTTTTCCAAATAATTGAAGCTTGCTCTTGATAGTCCAATGCTTTTCGTGCATTGCCTAAAGCAAGATATAGATTCCCTAGATTTCCAAGAGAACCACCAATTTTTGGATGGTTTTCAGAAAGGATTACTTGTCTAATCTTTAGGGTTTGGGAGTGTAAGTCGATAGAAGTTGGATAGTCGCCAAGTCGGAAGTAGACATTTGCAATGTTGTTCAGGGTATTTGAATAGTCTAGACTTTCAATACCGTCTAACTTTGACTTTATGAGTAGAGCGGATTGATAGTGATCGAGGGCTTGTAAAAAATATCCTTCTTCATGGTACAAAAACCCTTGTAGGTGCTCGCCATACGCCTCTATGGCCATATTTCGCTGAGATAGATGGAATTCCAAGCTTTTACATTCATTTATTGCTATTTCGGCATTTTCGTAGTTGCCGAATCTGATTAAGGCCTCTGCTTTTGTGCACATTGCTTTGGCACTTTGAACAGGACTTATTTGGGAAATGTTGGAGTCTTGGAAGGGAATTAGTACTTGAATCGACGACTCATATTTGCCTTGCTCAATCAATAATGCAGCAAATTCAAGCCGGGCCTCAACATTTAGAGGCTCTGTGATATTCAGATCATCCCTGGAAAATAAAAGGTTAAAAACTCTTTCTGCTTCATCAAAATGCATTGACTGACGGAGCACGCGTGCCTCCCGAAAGAGGCTGTCTGCGGCTGAAACAGGTGGCTGGTCCTGGGGCACCTGAAGAGAATCAGAGGAGGAGGAGGTGCTTAGCGCCCAGAGGGTAAATATGCTAGCAATTATTGCGATTAATACTAGAGGGAAGCCGGCATTTTTCATATCGAGGGGGTGTTGGTCTTCACTAATAGAGTACGATCTAGGCCATTTGTAACCGGAATTATTCGGGGCATCGCGATGCTTGAAAGGGGTCAGCTTTATATCAGAAACGTACTAATGGTAAAGGATTACGCCATTTTGAGCACCAAAATTGTGAAATTCACAGAGAGGGCCTGCTGAAATCGAACAAAAGCCCGTTTCTCTGTCCTTTATTTTTATCAAATATCTGAAGCTCTCCTTAAACTTAAATTGCAGGCTGACGCGTGTCTTTCTGGCTCAATTTTTTCGCGTAAATAATGCCTCTGTTTAAAAATCGGACCTTCCAACTCATCTTTGCTTTTGCGATAATTTACCTGGTTTGGGGTTCGACGTATTTAGCTATCGCTTTCGCGATTCAAACGATACCACCCTTTTTGACAATCGGGACTCGGTTTATTGTCGCAGGTCTTGTTCTTGGTCTTTTTTTAAAGGCTAGAGGGATAAAGTCTGCTAATTTAAAGCAGGCGTTAAACGCTTCTTTGGTGGGCATTTTGACATTGGGCCTAGGAACAGGACTCGTAGCATGGGCAGAACAGTACATTTCGTCCGGTATGGCCGCCTTGTTAATCACTGCAGTGGCGTTTTGGATGGTTATACTTGATTGGATCATGTTAAAAGGAGGAGCACCCAATCGTTATGTAATCGGTGGATTGGTTTTGGGACTTTGTGGGATCTTGTTATTGGTAGGACCAGAGGTCGCCACCGGATTGAGTTCGACCAGTGGTGTCGCCGTGATTGCTGTTATGATTGCCACTATGTCTTGGTCCGTAGGATCTCTTCAAAGCAAAATGATAGAGATGCCAGGAAATATATTCATGTCCTCCGCAGTTCAAATGCTGGCCGGTGGAGTAGCAGTGACGCTCATTGGGTTGCTTTTGGGAGAAGCTAGCGCTCTGGATTTTTCAACGATTAGCTCTCAATCAATCGGTGGGTGGTGGTATTTGGTTGTTTTTGGTTCTCTTGGGGGATTTTCCTCTTATGTTTGGCTACTTAGGAATGCTCCGCCTAAACAACTGGCGTCCTATGCATTCGTAAATCCAGTTGTTGCCGTAATTCTTGGTGCCTGGCTGGCAGATGAAGTTGTGATTCCTCGCATGCAGGTCGCGATCATCATATTGGTCGTTGCTGTGGCGTTGATAGTAGTTTTCGGGAGTCCTAAAAAGACAGCGACCCCTGCAAACAGATAGTGAAAGTAGGAGACATGGTTAATTGAACTCGGAATTGTAGACTGCAACTCTGAAGCTGTGATCTTTGCGTGATGACCGCGTAGTTGGAGCATGGTATTTTCAATCCAACCTGATCGATCACAGTCCTCAATGAATCCCCAGCAAAAACACGTACTGATTGTAGAAGATGATCCGGAAATTACATCTCTAATTGAGCGTAGAAAGAAGGTTTGACGTGGCTTGCGACGTTGAGTCTGCCACAGCCTTTATTTTAACTAGTGAACCCAGAGGCGACGCGGACGCTGTCCCGGTCGCAACGAAATATCTGGGAGGAAATATTTCTGCAGGACAGGCAATATTGGGAGTTGAGCACGGCTCCATCTCTTGGCGCAACCTTTTTTGAATCAATTGGTGGGTACATCCCCCCTCATTAATTGTCACGAGACTAGCCCACGCCTAGCTGAAAGTTGGTTTTTAGATCAGATCGTTTAAATAAAGGTGTCGACTATATTGAGTAAAATCAATTCCGGCTTTATGAAAAATCTCGTTCTTCTACTCGTTTTCAGCTCTTTCATGGTCGGTTGTGCGCAGCCTTCTGAACCTAATTTCGTCTTCATCTTGGTTGATGATCTTGGATTTATGGATATCGGTGCTACCAATCCTGACACATTTTACGAGACGCCGTCCATTGATAAATTGGCATCAGAAGGACTTCTGTTGACTCAGACCTACGCAGCCGCCCCGGTTTGTAGTCCAACCCGAGCGAGCATTATGACAGGTCAATATCCGGGGCGGCTTCAGACTACCGACTATTTTGGAGCTCCGCAGCCCAGAGATGCCGGCCCGAATTATTCCAAGACGATGTTTCCAGCGGCATATGTAAATCAACTCCCAGCTAGTGAATTGACCCTTGCTGAAGCATTTCAGCAAGCAGGGTATTCAACGTTTTTTGCTGGGAAGTGGCATCTTGGCAATGAAGGGTCCTATCCCGAAGATCATGGATTCGAAATCAATAAAGGTGGAATTGAAAAAGGTGGGCCTTATGGCGGAGACAAATATGTCTCTCCGTACGGCAATCCAAGATTAGAAGATGGACAGGAAGGCGAACTACTACCAACGCGGCTTGGAAAGGAAACGGCACAATTCATTACAGAGCATAAAAACGGACCTTTTTTGGCATTTTTATCCTTTTATTCCGTGCATACTCCTTTGATGACGACGCCCGAATTACAAGCGAAGTACGAGGCCAAAAAAGAAGGCTTGGGCGCGGAGACTGTTTGGGGAGAAGAAGGGCAAAGAAAAGTTAGACAATCCCAAGATCATCCAATTTATGCAGGAATGATCGAGGCAATGGATGCTGCGGTGGGAGTTGTTCTCGCCGCGATAGAAGAAGCCGGCATTTCCGGTCGTACAGTTATCATTTTTACTTCAGATAATGGAGGATTGAGCACTTCAGAGGGACACCCAACGTCTAATATGCCGTATCGGGCAGGAAAGGGATGGCTATATGAAGGAGGAATATTAGAGCCTTCCATCGTCAAATGGCCGGACAACACGATTCCTGGCTCAGTTTCCCGAGAGATAGTTAGCAGCATAGACTTCATGCCTACCATGCTGGAGATCGCAGGAATTCCTCCACCGAAAACAGATGGGATATCGGTGACTGGAGTATTGAAGGGCCATCAGCAGGAGGAAAGGGCTATTTATTGGCACTATCCGCATTATGGCAATCAAGGAGGAAGCCCGAGCGGTGCCATTCGAAAAGGCCCGTGGAAACTGATCCAATTTTTCGAAACGAATGGGACGGAATTATATAATCTGGACGAAGATCCATCCGAGTCGATGGATGTTTCGGGCGTTCATCCCGAAAAAACGGCAAGCCTGATGGCTGAACTTCGCCTTTGGCAGGATGAAACAGGCGTAACTTTTCCCATGCTGGTTCCAAAGCAATAAAGTCCTAAAACCGTACCGTGGCCCTCACATTAAACGTCCGAGGCGTCAGACGAGTTGGAATGCGTTGCCAAATTCCAGAAGCATCGGGGACCCAGGAATAACTTACCGTATTAACCATGTCAAATACGTTGAGTATTTCGGCCGTCAGTTCAATGGCGATTTTGGAATTGGTTTGGGTTGGAGTGATTTTTTTAGTCACTCCCATATCAAATCTGAAAAACCTGGTGTACCGAGCTGAAAAGCGATCGCCCGGCGCTTGCGCCAATAAATT
>CALFHN010000025.1 GCA_937876355.1 uncultured Bacteroidota bacterium
CGTTTCGAGTGTTCAATTCGCTCCTGGCTTCTTCCTTATCGGTACCAGTTGCCCTTCGCGACAGGTACCGCGCATAGTTGGAGCCGATTTTCAAACTCGTTTTTGCCGCGATTAGACCTCTCTGGGTCGCGCCGCCTGGCGGCGCGCCAGATCCATCTTCTTCATCCCTGTCCTTGCCTTGGTCTTTCATTATAAGCCACCGTCCTCCTTCCCATCATCGTCTTCTTCAGGGTGGCCCGACTGTTTAAACCAGTCTGCAATGAACGGTATGCGGTCCAAGTGTAAATAACCAGCTTCAACACTGTATCGGGCCAGATCTACGGCTTTCTGAGGTACCGGCGTCGCCCAAATTGAGGCTATATAGGCCAATGTCTTGTCCGCCAATGCCGCCGATCGCTGCCGGTCTTCAGAGGCGTCTTGCAGGGAGGCTAGCAATAACTGGATCAACACTTCAGCCGCAACAAATCGCGCCGGCGTCGTGTCCGTAAACAATCGATTGATACTTGAAACATCGGGTGCACGTGCCACCGACGTCAGCGAATTTCGAAGTGCGATATGAAAAGCCGAATTAAAACCCGACGCCTCTACCTTGAAGATCGTAGCGAAATCAACTACGTCTTTTTCAGATTCAGTCGTCCCCGACATTGAAGCGTTTTGAGACCGGTTCAATTCATCCAACTCGTCCAACAGCATGAAAAAATATGCCGTCATTCGTTCAGACACAGGCCACGAAGCGGCATCTGGTACTTGATTTAATTGATCAAGTGCATCGGAAACGGACTTCGGAAAATCGATCAGATTGGTGCCCATTAGAAGTGCCTACTAGAAGACATGTTGCATATCGAGTGCGTGTCCAATGGGTACGGCAAGACAGGGATGAAGCTCCCCATGACGCACGAAATCCTTAATACACTGATTTGTTAATACTAGCTTTCCAAAAGCGCAATAATCTGTTCCAACGCTTCCGTGCGTTCGAAATAGTAGGCTTTGAGTTCTGGCGTCTTGGCCTCCTCAAACTTCGTTTTGCTTGAAACGCTCAGTTCGGTGACCATGTCTAGTGCAGTTTGTCCTCGATCGGTTTTTAATGCGAGGTTTGCTCCCCGCTCGGTCAACAAGCGAACTAGGTCAACCTTGCCAAAATTGGAAGCAACGTGCAGTGTATTGTTTCCCTGGGTATCGCCGACTTCTGGATCCATCCCTTTGTCCAAAAATTCTGCCATCAGGGACACATTATCAGAAAATACCACGGCCGTGCTCAGAGAGTAATATGGACTATGCTCACGGGATGGGTCTGCACCGGCATCAAGTAACATTCGAAGGCATCCTCCATTTTCAAGACGTCGGGCTCGAGTTAGAGCAACATACAAAGGAGTAGCGCCATCTGGGTCGGGTCGACTGGCAGCTTCGGGATCGGTGGCGAGAGCTGCCTTGAGCTCCTCACACCGACCCAGTCCAACAAGGTTGTGTGGAGCAATTTCTGGCTCGTACCTGAGGGTCATTTCGATCAATTCATTCTGACGAACGCTGGGTTTGTTCTGAATGAAAGAAAGAGGAGACTGTCCATTTTCGAATGAAGCGGTTAACAAATCGGGTCGCTTTTCAAGAACGTTTGCTATCTCTTCAATCGCTTTTGTAAAGATGAAGTGCCTCCGAAAAGAATCAAATTCCAAAAGGTCCAACGTAGCATTGACAGCATTTTCTCCGCCGATCATAGTTTCGAGATATTTGACATACGTCTCTCTACTCTGGGGGCTCGAAATCCTATCCTCTTCTATCCCGTTGTTGAAAAAAATGATCGTTGGGACTCCGTTAACTCGCAATTTGTCATAGATGTCTGGAGTTTCATCGATGTCGAGTTTGACGATCTTTGCGCGACCATCCATTTCAGACACGAGGCTCTCAATAACCGGATCAACTTCCTTGCACGGTCCACACCAAACAGCGGTAAAATCAACAAGAACGGGAACAGGAGATTGGATAACTTCCTGTTCAAAATCCTGACTCGTCACATATTTCACGGCATGTATCTCAGATGTTTCCTCGGGCGCCGAGCACCCAAAGATTACGGCAAGCGCGAGTATACTTAAGACGTGTGGTGATTTCATTTTTCAATCGGGGATTCGGTGGTCTGACGTCTAGAGTCGGGACCTCGCGTTGATTGGCGGTAATTTCCAAATACATTTTACGAAACGCATTGGTTGATTGCCCTACGCTCGGGTATTTCAGTTGCAATCTTGGCTGTTTTGCTGCTTGGCTGGTTTGCACCCCGTTTTGTGATAGTGCGTATACTGTTCAATCGATACTGCAAAAAGAGTGATTAATGAAGGTTTATAACAAAAAAGAAGTGGGCGCCATCCTTAAAAAGGCATCTCAAAACTCACACAAAGAAGATTTTTCGGATGCAGTTGGATTGACCATGGATGAATTGGAACAGATTGCATCCGATGTGGGCATTGAACCAGGTCAAATGACCAAAGCTGCGGCCGAGATTGCTACTACAAGTTCAACATCATCTGATATTTGGGGCGGCCCTTTTTCATTCAATGAAAGTGTCGTTTTGGATCACGAGATATCGTCAGGAGAGTGGGAAGATATGCTTTTGTCGATCCGAGCGTTTTTCAAATCAAAAGGAGATGTGGCCATCAGAGAATCCGTTATGGAGTGGAGTTCGCCCTGGGGTACCACCAATTCGGCTCAGGTCACTGCCAGAAAGGAAAATGGTACCACAAAAGTGAGCGTACTTTGGAACGGGCCTGTGACTGCTTTGCCGTTTTATGTGCCAGTTCCTTTGGTCACCATTGCTTCCCTTTTTATCGCTACAGATTTTTTGAATTTAGGCCCTATTCTCGGCCTCTCGTTCGTCCTAGCGATGGCGGGCCTCACCTTCTTGACCGGCCGCCGCGCACTTCGCCGAAGCCTTCAAAAAGGATTTGCTCGACTCCATGAGTTGACTGTCGGATTCGAAAACACAGCCGAAAAAACAGACGCACTAAGCTCGACTCAGGTGGTACCAGCTTCAGAAACGAGCACCGTAGTTTCAGAGCCTATCCTTGGATTGGAAGAGCTTGACAGCCAAAACGACGAGCAAGAGAATTCTATTGAACGGGACCGTTCACGAGCGTAAGCAGTTGCCGTTGCGGTCGCGCGCCGAATTAAGCCTTCCGGACCAATTTGGACGTATTCGTCTCGATCCAAAAACCCCAAAGAGGAAGGATCCACATGGTCAGTCCGACAAGCGCAATGGCTTGAGCGTTCGGAGGTGGAGGTGAAAATGGTTGACTCGCCCAAATTCCAACCGACAAAAAAAGAAGGGAGAAAAGTGCCACCTTTCCGTTTCTGTTAGAAAGGGTAACTGTTCGCAGATACAACAGCGTTCCAAGCACCAGCATTGTGCCTTCTACGGCGTACGTCCACGGTATTGAATTCCACAATCCGAGCCCCACAAGAGGCCCACCCGGCCAAAGCGGAAGATCCGGACCGTGCGTAATCAAATCCAGAATCCAGTGCTGTGAAAGCCGTATTTCCAGGATCCACAACAACTGTCTCTATGCCAAGTAGCAGGAAAAGAGGCCAAAGAAGGTCAATCCCAAAGGATGCTCCAATCAAAATTGGAAGAGGAATACGGCTGTCAATTTTCTTGGCCCCGAGAGCCATGGCCAAATGACCTACAAACATAGGACTACCTCAAAATAATTGCCAAAAAAGGCTCCACTATGCAACATAACACTGCGAAAATCTCATTGCTGCCAAAATCTCGCCGTTTTCCTCTAAAAGACTAATCGTTCTCTGGTGGTTCGTGAAGCATAATGTTTGAAGAGAGCTCATCTGAAACCTGTTGCCCAAGACCATCTTTCGAGAATCGTGTGTCAGTTAGATCGCTGGGCTTAAGACCGTCCGGTAGTTTGCCGAGGTTGCATACTGCCTCGCCGGGTCCAATCGCGGGCAAGCTGGTCATACCGATCACGATACCATCAAAAGGAGCTTTCAACGTTTTTTGCTCCCGGCCCAATAACGTAGTATTTGTGATCAATGGTTGACCTTTTTCAACCAAATCCCCCGGGTTAATATGGAATTGCATAAAACCGCCGTGATCTGCACGAATCCATTTGCTTTGCTCTATAGTCAACTGAAATGCGGGCGGTTCGTACTCTCCCGCTAACATATGAAGACTCCTAAGAACGTTTTTTACGCCTCTAGTGGCCGATTTAACAATTCCTGGCTCAACTTTCCAGACTTCGCCACCCTCCATTATTATGGTCGG
>CALFHN010000026.1 GCA_937876355.1 uncultured Bacteroidota bacterium
GGGGGGGGGGGGGGGGGGGGGGGAGGGGGGGGGGGGGGGGGGGGGGCGGCGTGGGGGGGGGGGGGGGGGGGGGTGCCGCGTTGCAAAAGTGGCGCGATTTGTTCATCAATTCAATCACAATCCTTTTCAAGGTCGAAAACGAAGGGATTTAAGCCTGTTTTGGAAGACGAAAAGCCCCGGTCATCCAAAATTCGGCGATTATGATGGCGCGATCTTGAAATTAATGGCGCAAATACGGCCGTTGTTGGCGCGGTAACCGTCTCTTTGGCGCAATAACAGGCTCTTTGGCGGGATTTCTAGGGGTTGATTTGAAGGAGGGTTGATTTGAAGCGGGGTTTATTTGAAGTGGGGTTTATTTGAAGCGGGGTTGATTTGAAGCGGGGTTTATTTGAAGCGGGGTCGATTTGAAGTGGGGTCGTTCGACTTTCCAATGCGTCATGCTAATTTGCTGTACCTGCGCATCGTTTCGGTGAGTTACTCCCGTTCGGAATACCCTCCTGTCAAACCAGTGAGACATGCCGCGACTACCGGAGCGTGAGGTATTCCTTGTAGTATGGGTCTTAGTGAAAGGAATAGCGACAAAAAGGGGTAAAACCGCGCCACCAAGGGGGATATCGTGCCAAAAATCGATTTGCGGCGCCAAATATTGGGTTGATTACGCCACGCCGGAAGCAAATAAATGCCACTGGAATGGCAGGCGAGGGCTTTTGAATAGTATTGCGCCATTTAACTCTGGTTCGATCCCCCCCTCACCCCAAGAATCGTGTTGGCGCGACAAATCTGATGGTAAAGCGAAGGCTAACTGGAAGATGATATATGAAGTTGAATGCCTGGACGTTTTGAAGACTCTCGATCAGGGAGTAGACATTAGGACGCAAAAGTCACATACGGAACCTACGTCTCCTGTCAGACCAGGTTGAGCCGTTAGGAACGAGTAAAACCGCTCAATATTCGGGACTAATATCGCAAGGAGCGGCGAAAGCGCTAGAGGTTTTGCGCAGAAGCGGGGACGTCTTAGAAATTGGAAGTGATCGCCAGAGACCATACGAATTGCGTTCAACAAGCAATATCACTAGGGCGATAGTACAATTATATGAGGCTGAAAGGGTAGAATTTATTTCCCTAGTGTCCGAACTTTCGAAGGTCATGCGTACTCTGGCCATTTCTCCAGAATCGGTTTGGATTGAACCAGTTGATAGTTCTTCGGGACGTCAAATTGAGGTCAGTCTGGACCTGACCGTGAGCATTGAGGGGTATAGTCAGGCTGACCTTGTATTTATTTCTACTGACAATTCGTCGACCCAGGCAGTCATTGTCCTCTGTGTCCACTAGTGATACTTGAACCAACAAATGCACAAATAACCCGCTAGTTAAACCTATTTCGGTCATGGCGCCATTTAGCCACAAATCCCGCAAATGCACCGACA
This sequence comes from uncultured Bacteroidota bacterium, assembly GCA_937876355.1. Taxonomy (GTDB): domain Bacteria; phylum Bacteroidota; class Rhodothermia; order Rhodothermales; family UBA10348; genus UBA10348. The sequence goes on from CALFHN010000026.1 coordinate 1,428, forward strand.
ACGAGTCCTCCTGGACCTGTCAAGAGTATCCCGATAAGCGGCCCTTGATTACCCATATCTAATATGATAGGGATAACCATTCCGCCAATTAGTCCGAGGCCACCCAAAGTAATTCCACCTCTGGCTATCCACCAAAAGGTCATATGCCCTTCCTTTTTTAATAATTTCCAAATACCTTTAGCGGCAAAATATGCGGGAATGAGACCAAGCAGATAAAGTAAAACCGTAAACCATGCCGAATTGGTCAAATGCCCCAAATCAAAATAGTCAAATACTAAAAATACAGGTAGGCCAATAGCCATGGCCACGATGTAAAGAGCAATAATGCCCACCAGAGTCGAAGTGATTATATCACCGTATTTCATGGAGCGATTAGAATTAAAAGATTTGTGATATTTGGGACACATTGCGATTGGAGGATTTACGGTGAGCAATACGTCCACCTAACAAACATTACTCATTTGAATCGACGTGTTCCAATACGGAGAGCCCACATCATGCGCCTCCCCACGCTGACGATATCGCTTTGCTAGCCAGAAGAAGAAGTAATCCGGCGTCGATCAACAGTCCAACCACAAATAAAGGCGCTGCTATTGATGGCTCTTTTAAAATTAGAAATACTTCCTCAATTTCATTGGAATCAATTTCTGACACATTACCAAAACGCTCGCTGAACACAAAGGAATCAGGTGTTTTCCCCGGACCCTTGAAAATCCCCTCAAATTGGTTGCCAGATGTCGAATTGAAGCGGATTAAATCGCCTGATACAAGCGCATTGATACTCGTCTCGGAGATATCCTTTTTGCGATTCAGATCGCTCGTCAGCGGAAGGACAAGTGTGCAGCCGGATAGTGTGTAATGAAGACTAGAAAAACGCTAAGTACGCGCGCAAACGTATTCTTGAAGTTGTTCATCTCGATGGTGTTAATGAAAATTAACAACGATTACAATATTTGATCGGAGCTTCAGAATTTACGATGCGGCCTTTTTCTACAATGACAACCATTCAATGTCGCGGAAGAACAAGGATTATACGGCGCTCTGCGCCGGACAAGATGCGTGATAAGCAGAGAGCATCCAAGCCCACCTGTCTCGTGACTTCAGCGTAATAACGCCATTGTTGTTTGTGGAGCTTCTCTTCAAACGGGAGGTTCGCCTTGCAACACCGATTGTCCCAGCTAAATATACCCTATCAAATAGTGTACGAAAGCCTCAACTGGCTCATCCGACCTATTTTAGTACCACCTAGAAATTCGTGGTATACGTTGTCGAAAACGTTGCGAATGTGCACTCCGATCGTCGTTCCCTTTAAAGATGAAGATAAATTGTACTCGACAGATGCTCCTGGAAGCGTATCGAGACTCTCTAAATCTGTTACAATTCCTGATAATTGTCCCGTCTGAGCGAGTGCAATCGAGGAGCAGAACAGGCCAGTTAGGGCAATTTACAGGGAAATCTCCAAGACTTGAATTTCATTTGGTGGCCTTAGAGATGATTAGCAAGAAAAGAACCTGCGCGCAACATGGTGCTTTGTATACCAAGTACACAGTCGGGGCCGTAAAAGCTGGATTCGGAATCGAACAAAACGGAGTCAGAAGTGCCCGTTTCAGCTAATTACTGGAACCCGTCAAGGGCTTTGGCAGCCGCCTGGAATTCATCGGCGTTTAGAACAATGCCGTTTTCGTAATTAAATGTACGAGACGTGCCGCTTGCTATGCAAAAGCAAGACGCTCCGGTGCACCTCTTGTTCATTCAACCCTTCTACATAGCCATGGCTTCTCTTTTTCTAACCCATAGATGGAGAATCGTAAATAAGACCACTAGAATCGCCGGGAAGATAACCATGGTCCCCAATGTTGCTTGTCCCGCAACCAACTCCAGTGCATCACCGGTAAGTCCCGCAGCCGCTGCAGCACCACGGTTTCCATCTATCCAGCCACCAATAATGGGCTGAAAAATTGAAGAGGCAAACATACCGACCGCTCCGACAATCGACATGCCCAAGGCCCCACTTGTGGGAATCTTGTCCGCTACGAATCCGATCATGTTTGGCCAGAAATACGCGATTCCCAGAGCATACACGATCGCAGCTACGTAAGCCATAGCTCCTGTCTGAGTGCTGAATAGGAAAACGCCAATTGTGGCTAGAACAGCAGAGCCCAGCAGTACACCCGTCTGACTGAATTTGCCGACGGCGTCGCCACCGAAATACCGTGCGACCGCCATGAGTCCCGTAACGAGCGCTAGAATCAGCATGGGCTGTGCGCCGCTACTCGAGAGAATGAGGCCGACCCACTGCTGGGGGCCAAACTCAGTAATAGCGGTCAGGGCCATACACGCAAAAATGAATAGGAACAGCGGAGAGAGCATGGCCTGGACATTCTTCGAGACCTGAGTCGACTCTTCCACTTTCGCTTCCGGGAATTTTTGCCCCCAGAAGAGCCAAGCGTAAATGAGCGTGGGAATCATAATAACCCATATCTGGGCCTCCCAATTGAAGCTTGCATCTGTCATAAACTTGGAGATAAGACTTCCAATTACAATGCCTCCAGGAAACCACATGTGAAAGCGATTCATCATCTTGCTCATCGTTACACCTTCATAGGTGTCAGCTATCATCGGATTACAAGCGGCTTCGGTGCATCCATTGCCAAGTCCGATCAACAGAGTCGATAGCAGGAGGCCTATGAAGCTGCCCGAATAGATGGTCATTACAATGCCAACAGCGTGCGCAAAAAACGCGAATTGCATGATTTTCCTTGCGCCTACCGTGTGGTAGACCAATCCACCAATTACCATGGAAATGGGGAAACCCAGAAACCACATCGAATTGATCCAGCCCAACTGCTCAGCGCTGAAGCTCAATTCCGTACCGAGTTGACCGAGAATGCCCGCCCTGATACTGAACGAAAGTGCCGTGGTGATCAGTGCGAAACAACTGCCGTAAAAAAGACGCCGCTCTGTATTCATGGTGGATATAGGGATGGGTTAAAGAGGGTGGAAAAAGGTCAAAGGGTGATGGATAGACCAGCGCAAAATCTACACCCCCGATAACCTATATCGCAACTATTCAGGATAGTATTGTAGTTATTAGAAGATTATCGGCCTGCTGCCGACCGAACAAACCAAATAAGAGCGCGCAAAATTGGGCCCTCATCAGGACTGGATACACGTCGGGATTTCACCTTCTGAGGCGTCGATCACCTGAGCATTAAGTTTATATCCAACACGATTTTCTTTGCCAATGACTCCTGCGTGTCTGAATTCAATTCCTTTGTAATCGCGTTCTCCTAGAGCGAGTGAAAACGCTGTCCCCGGATGTTCGAACGGATCCTTGGTCACGTAATGAATAATGTTGACATATTCATGGGCTCATATCAAATCCTGAACTTCCCACCTGTCAACCATCCATTAATGGACACCCCTTCTGTAAAGGGCCCGCTTTTGGATGGATTGTGGAACGCGATATCGGATCAAGATTTAGCCGATATGACCATCCGGGCGATTTCAGGAAAGGCTCTGATGCTAGAATTTGTCCGGCTGCAAAAGCAGCTTCTGTTGGCGGCTACCATTCAACTCTTAGAATACCTTCCCGCTGATGGCAAATAGTCCTGCACAACTAGCAGCAACGACTGGAAACGATTACTTTCCAAAGTGCTTGCCTACAACTCACATCGGAGCCGTTTCCTCATGACCAAGACCCCCATTTTATTTATCTGCGCTTTTTTGCTCATTCTCTCCGCCTTTCAGGTCGGATGTCAGGAATCAAAAACCGGCGAAAAAGGGCTTATTGGCCTCGCGAATGGCTTTGTAGATCCGCCAACGTCTTCCAGACCCGGAGCATACTGGGCTTGGCTCAATGGCGACGTCACCAAGGAGTCCATTACCTTCGACCTCGAGGAAATGAAGGCCAAAGGGATGGGACGCGCCGAAATATGGGACGTTGAGGCCCGAAACAACACAAATGGCGCATTTGGCATCGGCCCAGCCTTTCTGGGCGACGAATCTGTGGACCTAATCAAATACGCCCTCTCCGAAGGCAAGCGACTCGGAATCCGGATTGGCATGGTGGCCTCCAGTGGATGGAATGCAGGCGGAGACTGGGTCACGCCGGACTGGGCGGCCAAAGCCCTCTATTCCTCTGAGATCAACGTCTCAGGTCCTGGTCCCATCTCTCTTGAATTACCATTCCCTGAGGTTCCAGCCCAGGCTCCGCGAAAGCGCGATGGCGTGCCTGTTTACTTCCAAGAAGTAGCCGTACTCGCGGTTCCTAACAACCCCAACAAGAAAATTGCCGCCTTTTCGGACATTGTACTACTTGATTCGCAGTTTGACGGTACGACACTGACGTGGGACGCCCCACCGGGCGAGTGGACCATCCTTCGGTTCATTACTTCGAACACCGGGCAGTACCTGATTGTCCCGAGCCCGAATTCCAACGGCCTGTTTATCGACTTCTTCGACCCTGAAGCCACCAAACGACACCTGGGACATATTCTCGAACGCTTGGACATCACCAAGGAAAATGCGGCCGAGTCCGGTTTGGGCTACCTCGAATTCGACAGCATGGAGCTGGACGAGGCCACGCCCTGGACCGATGCCATGGGCAGCATCTTCCGGTCCCACCACGATTATGACATCGAACAGTACCTGCCCGCTTTCTCTGGCTGGGAATTACCAGAAGGAAACGACAGCTTCCTGTATGATTTCAGCAAGACCGTCAGCGATCAATTAATCCTCAGCCACTACACGACAGGTAGGCAGTTCCTTGCTGAATATGGAATCGATCTGGTAGCGGAGGCCGGGGGTCCCGGCCCACCCGTCTGGGATTCCTGCCCAGTAGATGCCCTCAAAGCCCTTGGCAACGTGTCCATTCCCCGAGGCGAATTCTGGATTCAGCACAATAATATTTTCCTGATCAAGGAAGTAGCCAGCGCATCCCACATCTATGGGCTCTCCGAGGTAGACGCGGAGTCGTTCACCACGTGGCGGCGATGGAAGGATGCGCCGCAGGCCATGAAAAAACATGTCGACCGCGCCTTCGTGGAAGGCCTGAACATGCTCACCTTCCACACATTTGCCAACACACGCCCCGAGTTTGGCCTGCCCGGTAGGGCTTATCATGCCGGAGCAGACATCAACCCAACCACCACCTGGTGGGAGCAGGCCAAACCGTTTAACGACTATCTCTCGCGCACGTCGTATCTCCTGTCAGAAGGCCTCTTTGTGAGCGACGTAGCCTACTATTATGGCGACAAAGCGCCCAACTTCTTCCCAGAGCGGCAGGGGAATCCGGATCGTCCAACGCTAAACGGCCTCAGCCCGGGGTACGACTTCGATGTGGTTAACACCGATGTCATCCTCCATCGCATGAAGGTGTCGGATGGACGGTTAACCTTCCCGGATGGACTCCAATACAGCTTGCTCGTCCTGCCCAACATCGACGACATCCCCGAAGAAGTGGTCAAGAAAGTCGAGGAACTGGTGGCCAAAGGGGCGCACGTCCTGATCCAAAATACAGCCATCGCCGCGTCCTTTTCTGGCGATGTTCTAAGGGACATGACCATAGACGAAGCGCTTGCCAGCCTATCTATCGAACCCGACGTTACCGTCGACTACTCAGCACTCGAATTCATCCACCGCCGCGCTGGCAGTGTGGACCTCTATTTTGTACGAAACCAGACCGGTGAACCCATTCAGCAGACGGTTTCATTTAGGGTCAGCAGTGAACGCGCGGAGTTCTGGGACCCCGTGACCGCCGAGCAGTTTATCATTTCCTCGGCCACGCGCGCTAACGGGAAGACTTCCATCGACCTTCGTTTACCCGCCTACGGCTCGGCGTTCATCGTTTTCAGCGATGAAAAACGCGTATTGCCGGAGTATGACCGGGCAGGAGAACTGGTACCCACCGCCATTGAAGGTCCGTGGACGCTTTCGTTTCCGGGCGGCTGGGGCGCTCCACCTTCTGTGGAACTGGACGAGTTAATTTCCTGGACTGAGCACCAAAACCAAGGCATTAAGTACTTTTCAGGTACGGCCACGTATCGCAACTCCTTCTCTCTGTCGAAAGCGGAGTTGGAATCCAGCAGCGCAATAGAATTGGACCTGGGCGAGGTGCGAGACGTGGCCGAAATCATCGTCAACGGCACATCTGCAGGCGTCCTCTGGACAGCGCCCTTCAAACTGAACATCCAAGACTACCTGAGCGAAGGAGAAAATCAGGTTGAAATCAAGATCACGAACATGTGGGTTAACCGGCTGACCGGCGACATTGATTTGCCCGACGAGGAGAAATTCACCCGAACCAACCGCCCACCTATGCTGCGCCCCCGAACCGAACTCGGCGACGAGACCTACCGAATTCAGCCGTCCGGGTTACTGGGGCCGGTGTCGGTACAACTAGTCATCCGGTAGTTATTTGATCAGCAACATGTTTCTGGTCTGAGAAAACGTTGCGGTCGTCATCCTATAGTAATAAATACCTGTGGGCAGGTTGTGGCCGTCGAATACAATCCGATGATGTTCTGCTTCCATGGGCCCATTGACCAGCATCGCGACATGCTGACCAAGCGAATTAAAGACTTCGATCTTGACCTGATCGGCTTTGGGTAGAGAAAATAGGATTTCAGAGGAAGGGTTGAATGGATTGGGATAATTCTGATCCAGTTTGTAGGCATCGGGCAGTTCGTCCAATTCTTCCTTGCCCACAGAAGTTGAACGCGAAACTTGGATGTAATTGAGACTAAAGAGCCACCCCGTCTTATCGGTTTGGGAGTCAAACTCAAACCGCATGACGTGCAAGCCGGCTTCTATGGGCACGCTTGGAATCAAAATGGGCTTCCAAAATTGCCAACCACCTGTATTTGTGACTGGCTTTATGCCGCTCACGTCCACGTTGTCTACAAGCAATCTAAAATGGCCGAATCCAGGCACAGTGGCCACAAACGGACTAATGTCGAAGTTTCCGGCCTCGGTGACTTCAAAGGTATACTCCAGCCACTCTCCGGCGGTAATCCAATAAACGTCGAACCCTCCGTCGTTGGCGCCCTCCAGATCCACTCCTTCGTTTGGCCTAAAAGCAAGGCCAATGTTGTTCGCGTCCGCATCGTGATAGGCTCGACCCTCGCCACCAAAGTCGAAATGTTCAGCTTCAATTCTACCTG
>CALFHN010000027.1 GCA_937876355.1 uncultured Bacteroidota bacterium
TGATTTCATCACGGCCAAGAATTAACGGCGGCTTATTATTTTTCAGGAGAGTGAGCAAGTGGACCTCGCCAATGAGAGGCAGATCAGATGCCAAGATTAGTAGAAAATCCGCACGCGTGGCTGCAAACGCTGCCTCAATCCCACCCAAGGGTCCCGCGTCCGGTCTATTATCTGCGACATGAACCACATTTTTTAGGTACTCCCGATGTGGACTACCTGCAGCCAGTACAATTTCCTTCACTACCGAAGCCAGAACATTATATGACCGTTGTACCAGCGAAATACCTTTGTACGTAGCTATGGCTTTATCCGAGCCGAATCGGCGGCTTTGTCCTCCGCATAATATGACGCCGCACAGGTTGTCTATCATTTACAAGGTTCACTTAACCTGATCTAGAAGCCACCGTATTGCCGGGACAATAGATCAGGCACTATTTTATATATTAAACTAGCGAGTCTGTGTACTTAGTCATGCTCGTACTTCAGAGAATTTATGCTTTATTTTTATGTTGATTCCGAAGAAAATGCCTTAAATGGCATTGCGCACGTCGATTTCGATGAGAGCAGACTTTATAGGGACTTAAAACAGGCTAAAAAGGATGAAAGAGGGGTAGTTCTCGCCGTCGACGGCGCCAAAACTCCTGCGAGCCTAAGTGGACAAGTTAAAAAAATTCCAGCCAAGGCCTTCTTAAATGTCAACCCTTACCGAAAGCCCAAGGAAGTCACAGCAGGGGGCGGAATTGTCACGAAGCAAGGGAAAAACGAACTGAAAGTCCTATTAATTTATCGGAAAAAGCTCTGGGACCTGCCAAAAGGAAAACTAGACAAAGGAGAATCCATAAAGGCTTGTGCGCAGCGGGAAGTGAAGGAAGAGTTAGGTATCGACCAGGTGACTGTGCTGGATTTTTTAGACACCACGATTCATGGTTATGTGGAAGGAAAATTTTTCATAGTCAAAACAACTCATTGGTATCACATGAAAGTTTTAACTGACGTGTTTGTCCCAGAGGCCAAAGAAAAAATTACCGATGTACGCTGGTCTGCATTAAGCAAAGCAAAGACTAAGCTGGGACACAAAACGTTATCGCGTCTACTAACACGCGTTGAGCACATGCTCCTTTATACCCACGATCACCATTAGTTTAGTTTTTTTCAGTCTTTCTCAGAAATTCTGGTGCACTATACTAAGAGAGGGATAACCGTTCCTATATTTTGGGTCGATTTAAAGCACAATATTACAACATGGCTGAAGCGGATTTAGATACCAAACTAGCTCGTCGGGCAAAAAAGCACTCCTCGAGCAAGAAAAGACGTTCTGACAAAAAGCGCGGACTGCCTGCGATTGTCGTTTTTTGGCTTGTTGCGCCTTTTGGCGTTGCTGGAGTTGCCCTTCCTGTTGTCATAGATGTACAGTGGGTATGGCTGACTGCCGCCGCTGTAATCCTTCAAATATGGATGCTGCTTATTAATGACCGGAAAGGTTTCATCCGGTCTCGCGAAATGCGGCGAGCCTATGAGGCTCGCCGGCACTTTTCCATTTTGGAAACGATTGTCCTGTTTTTGCTCATAATGGCAGACATGTTGGCTGCAGCGTATTCCCTTTTGATGGCCGCCGCTCCCTGACGGATGGAAAATGCCTTTCCCGTTTATTGTCCAACTAGAAAGACTGCGTTAGCAAAAAGGAGTCGGCCGCTTGTCCAAAATCCTCGATACAAGGGATTGTCAAGCAGGTACGTGACCGATCCAGCACCCATGTTTTGGACTCCGAAGGCCAATGATCCCTCAATTCTTTTCTCGGCTACATAGCCGGTAAATCCACTTACGCGTCCATCTTTTTCAACCACGCCCACATTCCAGTCGCTTCCACCAACCATGATCGCTGGATGGTCGGAACGAGACCGGAGAATGAAGGACTCGTCTCCAAATCCAAATCCAAGAGGATGGCTATTGTCCACTCGAACTCGATAAATTGCGCCCGGATTGCTTCCCGGAGCGCGATCTCGACTACGATCTTCAAAACGTTTGTTTTGAGCCAGAACAGTCGCGGTGCTATCCGCCGTCTTATCGGCTGGCTTTAAAGCCAGAGAAAACCCTTTTTTCCCGGCAAGAGCGTTTGCCCCTCCACCTGCCGCAACCAGCCTTCCGCCGCCCCGAATCCAAGACGAAAGTTTTTCTAATCCCGTTTCAGACAACATTGAAGAAACAGAAGATGGTAAAATGAGGACGTCATATTCATCCAAATCCAGCGACGAAAAATTATCCGCCGAAAATCGAGTCAGTGGATAGTCAATTACTTGGTCGAACCAGTGCCATACCTCTCCTGTAGCCGACGAGCTCACACCACTTCCAAAAGCCATCCCAACCCGGGGAGCCTTGATATACTGAACGTCTGACGATCCTAAATCTGATCCCTCATCGACGTACCCACTCTTGATTCCCGTGACGTTTTGACGGTGCGCTCCGGCAATTTGAGAAACAATGGCCGATAGACCTAGCCCAAATTTTTGATTTGATGTTCGCGTGATAATGAGGGAGCCAGCTGGAAACGAATGGCCTTCCGTAGTAAAACTTTTCATAGTGTAGCGGACGCGAATATCTGCCTTCAGCAAAGCTGAAAGAAAGGCCGCGTCGCCAGCATCGTCCCAAGGAATCACAAAAGCGTACGGATTTCCCGTTTGATCCGAAGATGCTTGAGGTGCGAGAATCCAGGTGTCTGCCGGGATAGACGATTTAGAAGCCACTGCGTCCACGTCATAGGCGTAGGGAAGCGCCCAGGCCGTAATATCATACGTGAGGGAATCGGAGATAGGTGTTAGAGGGTTGAATAATACGCGCGTCAAGACGGCTCGCGGTTGGGCCGCCGGAACCACTAAGTCGCCAATTGAAATATCAAATCGACCACTTTTAGAGGACCGATAGTCGTATCCCTCAATTTTAGATGCACTTCTGGCTTGCCCATACGTAATTCCCAATTTGTCCAAATGAGCCGCCAACTCTGCCACTCGGCTTCCGGATGTGCTTTTTTTAATCACGTACGCCTTGAACTCTAACCCAGTATCCTTCGAACCTTCGGCGGAAGGGACCTTTCCGGAAACTGCATTTTGGAAATAAGTCGAAAACTCCTGCAATAATCGATCATGATGAACCGAGGCCATTTCCACAGTAGAAAGGCCTGTCGTGGTGTGGTGCGTCAGGCGATCCAAAAGGGTTAAAGTGTCTCCTTCAGCCGTTTTTATTCCTAAGCCGGCTCCGCCGCCGCCAGCTTGCTCGTAGGTCATTCCGATTGCCCCATTGAACATTGGAAAACTATCCCCATAACCTGGATAGTAAAGGTCAAACTGTTGTTTCGTGAAATACAGCCAGCCTTCGCGATCAAAGTATTTAGCATTATTCCTGCCGACTATTTCTTCAAATGAGCGTTGCCAGCCTGTAATTTCTCTGTGGACCGGCTCGGCCGCGGGCGCAAAATAATAGGGGTTATTGACGCCCTGCTCGTGAAAGTCCACGTGCACTTGGGGCATCCAATTTTTGTACAACTCCATCCTCTGCTGCGTTTCAACTTGGGTCTGCCACGACCAATCGCGATTTAGGTCAAAATAATAGTGGTTGGTGCGTCCGCCCGGCCAAGGCTCGTCGTGCTCAATGGCGTCTCTGCTAACATTCATAGTGGTACCGACCATCATATTGTACCAGTTGGCGTAACGGTCCCTGCCGTCTGGATTGATGGCTGGATCCAGTACTACGACCGTGTTTTTAAGCCAAGCAGATGCCTCTGGATTGTCGGGGTTAGCCAGCGCATATAGTGTCGCCATTGAGGCTTCGGTGCTGTTGGATTCGTTACCATGCACGTTGTAGCTAAGCCAAACGATGGAAACCGGAGCACCTTCTGGGGTCCCGGCCTCGAGCTCTGCCAATCGCAGGTTGTCGTGACGAATTTGCTCTAGACGAGCCATGTTTTGCGGCGAGCTGACAAAAGCAACCACAAGAGGACGCCCTTCATTGGTCTGTCCATATGACAAAGTCTGAACCCGATCGCTCTGAGACGAAACGTGCTGGAAATAGTCTACAACTGCGCTGTGCCTAGAAAACCTAGTTCCTAATTCGTAACCAAGAAAGCTGCCTGGATCTTGTAACGTATTTTGCGCCAAAGCTGAGCCTGGAATCAAAAAGGAGCAAAGAAAAAAGATGGCAATTCGAAAACACATGTTTTTAGCTGTAGATTTAGGAAATTGGAATCCTTGGCGCAAGCAATCAAGTTAGGGCCTCGGCCTAACAACACGCAATGAAATAGAATGAGATTTGAGATCGGACCCTTGAAGAAACCATCGACAGCTCTTTTGATTGGACTTTTCGCTGTTCTGGTCCTGCTCGTTGTAGAGCAGTCTCGGACAATCAGCGGGCCGAGTACCACGTGGCCCTCTAATTCTCCGGATGAATTTGCGAACTACTTCCAGAGTATCCGAACGGTTGAAGGAGAGCTGGCACCTACGTACAAGCCG
>CALFHN010000028.1 GCA_937876355.1 uncultured Bacteroidota bacterium
TTGGCTGCCACTTGGATCGGTTGTGCGTATTGGGCAACGCTTCGGACCGCTTTTGACCTGTACAGAGTTGCCCGGATTACCCCAGGGGCTGCCACGCTGATTTGGATGCTAAACCCGCTCATCTTGGGTTCGGTAGTATTCTCTGGCTGGGCTCTGTTTCATGCGGAAGATGTAGCATTTTTATGGCATTTGGCCACAAAAAACTAAATTTGCTCAGTTATCGCCTCTAAGAGATCCAGGGAAACAGAATGGTCTTTGGATTTATCCTGACCGCCAGAGTCATTTTTACCTGCTAGCAATAATTCCCAAATACGGTCTGCAAAAACATAAAACGGTTGTTTGTGATGCATCCATCCAAAATGCAGCGCGTAGGGCGTCACCCACATATAATCGCCGCGTCCTGGGAGTTTAGATAATAGCTCTACTAAAGCTTTCCTAATGCTCACATTTGGAAGGCCTCTTAATCCATGAATAAATGCATCGGTATAGTAGAGGCATCGGACATCGTTGAAATCGACGTCATGGTCCACATACCCATCGATGTAGTCCATTTGTGGGCTATCCTGTCCCTGAAACCAGTGAATAATTGGAAGATCGAGTGCGCTCATGGCCATAGCAATGCTCCATTCGCAACTTTCTTCGCTTCGCCCTTCATCCAGACGACTCCTAAAATGGGTTTCAGCTCTTCGTGACAGCAGTTCTCGGGCTTTGGATGTTACTTCCTTAGTAGTTTGGTCATCCTGGGCATAAATTACGCCTGCCTGAACGCGAGGTAAGTAGGTCAATCCAAATCGCTTCATGGTGCGTCGGCGACGGTCCAGCAATCGATCTATGACAATTCCGGCTCCTTTTGGACCGCCAAACCAGGCATCAGCTTTTTCGAGACCAGTTACTGTGAAAGGATAGGCTTGAAGCTTGCTCCACATCGGATCAGGATTGCGGCACCAAACGATATCTGAATCTACAAACAAACATTTTTCAAACGGCTTAAACGAAGACAAATGATGTTTAAATCCTACGATCGATCGGTTTTCAACCGGGAGGACCTCCAGGACTTGGAATAAACTATCCAACCCAGTCTTTTTCAAAATGGCAATCTGGCTTTCATCTGCATACAAAGCAACCGGTCGCTTCGAATCGTGCCGACGAAGCGTATGCACCGACGCGACAGCGTGCCGGAGATAGCGTTCACTTCCATAAGTGTGAAGAACGTATCCTTCCAAGGTATTACCAATAGATCAATTGGGATTAGTCCCGTACAAACGCAACCTTGAATTGATTGTTCTTACCTCGGTCGCAATTGGCTGATCACTATTTAATTTTGGCAAGACGCTTGTTCAAGCTTGTCATGAGCGCGTCAAATCCCTTTTTTCGGATGACAGACTGAAAACTACGACTGTAACCTTCGACCGTGCTGACTTTATCAATAACGATATCTTTGGCTAGCCAAGTTGTACCCTTTAAAAGGAGGACGTATTCCACCTTTGCAGGAACGTCTTTATACGTTGTGGTTGTCGTAACAAGGGCGGTCAACTTATCAGCCACAATGGCATCGTAAATAACCATGGCCCTGTAGATATCTACATCAGCCAATGATTGCTCTCTAACAATCTCGCTAAATACTCGAACAAACTCAGTGCGCTGGGTTGGAGTAATCGTCTCCCAATAATTTCCCAAGGATGCTTCACCCATAGAGTCGAAGTCAATCAGACCATTTACCAGATTCCGAAGCTGATCCTTCTTCGCGTCTGGAACGTCTCCGCTTGGTCCTAAAAGCTTTTTAAGATCTCGATCACGTTGCTCAAGCATCGCGCGGATATTTGCCTCAGGTTGTTGCGCCGCTGCCGTTAACGAATCAAGGCCACCAAGCAGGATGACTGCAATGAGGGTCAGTTTGGACAAACGGGTGTATAGGTTCTGATACAACATAAGTTTGAAATTGAAGGAGAAAGAGCTTTTAGGCTGATTTTAACTCGGCCCAACGTCTATAGTCCAACTAACGTGCCGGCCTCTAAGGATTGGATTAGAATGCCAGATTTGCTCAGTAATTTGATAACGGCCACGTTGTATTTATAAACGGCTTCTTGACGAGATGCCCGAATGGAAAGGTTTTCTTTTACGGCTTTAACCAAGTTTTCAGTATCGCCAACCTCAAGATCAAAGTTGACCTCTTCTAGGCGCAACCATTCTTTGCTGATTTGAAGCTTCTGCTCTTGCGAGTCCATGGCAGATCTCGCGATCAGAACGTTGCGAAAAGCCTCTTCTACTTCGAATAAAACCAACTGTCTTGCGGCATCATTTTGAAAACCTACTTCGGCCGATTCTGCTTCCGCCTGCGCTATTTTGGCCCGGGTTTGGACAAAATTCAGATTTTGCCGAAATCCAAAACCGATCTCAACCTTTCTGGACAGAAATGAATCACCCACATAGGGATTGGGTTGACGTTCGCGACCGGGCGCATACGACCATCTTCCAGTGAGGCCAAGAAATAATTTTGGGTACAAATGAGACTTTGCTACATCAACTAACGCCAATCTGGCCTCCATTCCGGCTGAAGCACGTGCCAATTCAGGGCGAAAAGAAATCGCTTGTTCCTGATAAAAATCGAGCGGTTCAAGTAAAAACTCTAATCGATCTAAGATTGAAGATTCGAGGCCAACGGTTTGTCCGTCTGGGAGAAACATCAATCTAGAAAGAGCCGCCCGGGCTGTTTTTCGGCTCTCATCAACTTCAACAACCCGCTGTAGAAACTCTTGTTCGGTAATTTTTACTTGGAATAAGTCGGCGTCATCCACCCCATCATCTCCCTCCTCGATCATCCGGTTGATTTCCTTTAGAGCTCGTTCAACGATCTCGCCGGCTTCAATCGTAAGATTTGAAAGTGCCTCGGAATATTGTAGTGCGAAATAGAGTTGAGCTGCACGTTCGGCCACTTGGCTGGAGGTTTCTAAGGTGGCGGCTTCTTCTACCTCAACTCCTGCCTTAGCTGCTTCAATCGATTTTCCAATTTCCCCCCACGTCCATAGAGGCTGAAGGGCGGAAAATTCAACCCGGTTAAACATCGACAAATTTTGCCAATCATTACGCACATCTGGATCCAGATAAAGCTGTTCGCTATTGGTCCCGTTTGGATTATCCAGCCCGGGGGCCGTCGAGTGGGCGGAGGTAGCCGTAAAATTTGTTAAAAATCGTGAAGCACGAGCAAGTCGATGTCTTGCTTCTGCGTAATCCGTTTTGGCTTCCTTTGCTCTAACCTCAGGGCTGATCTCAAGCGATCTGGTCATGACAGAGGATAGTGATACAACCAAAGTATCTTGCGCAGTAGCCAAAGATGGCGCAACAAGGAGCGCGATTAGCAGAATGCAGATAGATTTCGCCATGAAAGCGACGTATTTATAGAATTCGAAGGGGAACGCGTTTTAATCCAACGATGTTACTGACGCTGAGTAAAACAGAATGGTAACAATAATACAGAATGGTACCCGGGTTGTTCGGTACTCACAAAATTCTATGGCTGTAACGCGATGTATTTGTTCTATGGTAACCTTTCGCCAACTAAAACAAGTTGCGCAAGAAAACGGCATTACAACCGTCGACGAACTTCAACGAGTGCGCCCTTTCGGATTATCCTGCAAATTGTGCCTTCCTTATGTTCGGCAAATGCTAAAAGATGGAACCACGGAGTTCGAGCATTCAATTATCGAGTAAGCAGGACTATATCTATTTCAATTTCGTCGCCAACGAAGAAGTCTGCTGAACTGTGCTTCCATGTCATTCCGTATTCCGTACGATCGAGAATTGAACTTACGCGAAACGCAGTCCAGGTGTGATCCGCATCGGTAAAGGTGCTTGTGCTTAGCGGCAGCGTGACCTCGCGAACTACGCCGTGCATGGTCAGTGTACCATCTACCAAATAGGCCTCCCCATTCTGACGAATTTTCGAACTTACAAAGGTAATCGTCGGATAAACGGCGACGTCAAAAAAGTCATCACTTTTCAAGTGTTTATTTCGGCCTTCGATGCCGGTTTCAATTGACTCCACCTGAATTTCGACCTGTACTGATGATGCGTCCAAATCGTCGGCTTGCCATATAAGATCTACCGAGAAATCAGTGAATTTCCCTGTGACTTTTGACAGTCCTTTTACGATGGGAACGATGAAGCCTAATGTCGAATGATTGCGATCAAACCTGATGGGGGTTGGCTCATCGTCACCGGTTGAAGTTTGAGCAACCGAAGGGAGCACTATAAACGCGATCAAAAGCGTGAAAAAAATGCGTGTCATGAATCAACAACAGAATCAATTGGAGGGTAAAGAGTCCCCTTAACGGCAAACTATCTGCAGAGGTTCACCTGACATTAAAAATCAATCCTAATCGCCGATCTCCTTTGGTAGTTGATTCGTACTTTGATCGTTCTGACCGACGCCTTACGGTATTAGTACAACTCTTTCAGCGGTACATGGAAATGAGAAAAAGTGAGCCATTTTTTTTTTCAGGTCTCCCACTATTCTCGGCAGCAGTTTTTATTCTGATTTTTCAAGGTGCTTTTTTTTCGCCTCAAGTTTTGGGGCAAGACACTCCAATCACCGCGCTAGCTCATCCCCTCCGTGTTCAGCCCGAGAGTGTGAACCTTCAAGGTTCTTCTGTTTTGTCAGATCGTTTTGACGTTTCCTATTACCATCTGACTCTAAATCTCAACGGATTGCGCAATCCCATTTTAATAGGGCGTAACCGAATCGAAGGAACGGCTATCGCGGACTTAGATTCGCTTCAATTTGACCTCTCAACCAATATGGTGGTCGATTTTGTTAGTTTGACGTCCGGTAACGTGTTAAAAACAATTCATCAAAATGATAAACTTACCGTCGTTTTGGGCACCAAATTGACGGCGGGCAAGCGGTTGGAAATGGATGTTGTTTACCATGGAAACCCTGAGGAAACGGGCTTTGGAGCCTTTTCAAATATTCAAAATGTGTCTGGGAAACCCAACACAATCTGGACCTTATCCGAACCGTATGGTTCAAAAGAGTGGTGGCCCTCCGACGATCAATTAACCGACAAGGCTGATTCGGTTAGAATTACAGTGCATGTTCCAGCTCCTATGACTGTCGGATCCAACGGGGTGCTTTTGAGCCGAAAACTGAACATGGATGGATCATCCACTTTTGATTGGATGCATCGTTATCCAATATCCCCATATCTAGTTTCGTTGGCGATCGGCGAATATGATGAATACGTACAGTCGTACACGCGTCCGGCGTTTTTGCAATCTCAGTACGGCCCGGCCACCTTTCCGATTCATCACTTTGTATATGCTGGGGGCAACGCCTTTCAAGGAATTAGCCCAAGCAGTGGATGGCATCTAGCTTTGGAAATGATGTCTGTTTTTGAGGATTGGCTAGGTCCGTATCCTTTTGCAAAGGAAAAGTATGGTCACGCTCAAGTCACGTTTAAAGGCGGAATGGAGCACCAAACGCTGAGCTCAATGGGAAATATTGGTGCTGAGCTTATCGCTCATGAACTGGCGCACCAGTGGTTTGGGGACAAGCTTACTCCGCTTACCTGGCCGCACCTTTGGCTAAATGAAGGGTTTGCTACCATGAGCGAGTTTCTCGTGTTTGAATCTGATCCTAAATACGATTTTCTGAACCAATTTCTGGGAGATCTTTACTTCGAGCGGGCTCGATCAGCCACGGGGACTTTGGTATTGCAGGACACCACTGATGTAGGTCAGATGTTTGATTTTCCTGGAGTTTATGCAAGAGGCTACATGGTGCTCCGCATGATCAGGGGTATCGTCGGAGACGACGTATTTAAGGATATTTTGCGGACGTATACTACGCGGCCAAACCTTGAATACAAATCGGTATCGACATCGGATTTTCAACGTGTGGTGGAAGAAGTCTCAGGCCGATCTTTCCAACCGTTTTTTGACCAGTGGGTGTATTCTGGTACCGGATTCCCAACCTACGATGTAGAGATGGAAGCCTTAACAGACGGAAATAATTATCAGGCTAAAATAACGTTGCACCAAATTCAGGCACCCGATGAATCTAGTGTTGCTGTCTACAACCTACCCGTTTGGCTGGAAATCACCACTCCCAGCAGAGTTTCCCTCGTTAGGGTTGAAAATGACCAACGTGACCAGACCTACATTATAGAACTGAGTGATTCTCCGCTGTCAGTGCGCGTTGACCCTTATAGGTGGTTGTTAAGGGGAGAATCTCCAACTCATGTAAATGCCGACACGGAGTCTTTAGTACCAGAAAAATTTTCAATGTCGCTTTATCCAAATCCAACCAGTGGGTTATTTTATGTCCAGGTTCAGTCGGCTGAACCTCAAAACAGAATAACCGTGGACGTGGTTGATATGCTGGGAAGAGTTGTCCTCAATTCTACAGCGGATCATTTTCAAACTGGCGAAACAGATTTGTTGATGGATGGCGCCCGTCTGCCTTCCGGATTGTACCTCGTTCGGGTAGGCCAGGGTACTTTGGTAAAACATCAATCGTTAATAATCACCCGTTGAAGGGACACCTACGTACTATGACTTCTTTTTTAATTCGGCCTGCCGAACCAGACGACGCTCCAGATGTGGTTCGACTAATAAATGCATTGGCCGATTATGAACGACTAAGAGGGGAGTCGTGGCCTAGCGAGGAAAAACTTAGAAAACATCTGGCAGATGACGCGACCCCCAAAATCGAAGCCTTAGTGGCACACGATATTAAGTCGGGTAGGTGCGTTGGTTTTGCCTTGTATTATTTCAATTATTCCACTTTTTTAACAAACTTCGGTATGTTTTTGGAAGATCTTTTTGTTGAAGAAAAATACAGAGGCAGTGGAATTGGTTTTGCGCTTTTTAACCGACTAGCCGTAATCGCAGAAAAAAAGGGCTGTATGAGACTGGACTGGAATGTGTTGGATTGGAATGAACCTGCGATTTCGTTTTATGAAAAAATCGGGGCTACACCTCTCACCGGCTGGACTACGATGCGGCTCGATAGGTCAGCGATTGAAACCTTATCGAACGGCTAGTTCGTTACATATTGACCCTGACAGTCAATGTGTTCGGTTTCAGCGGGTCTACGGGTCGGAGCACTACTAACCGCAAGCGGTGGATCGCAATCCTTAGGAACGTAGTGTGTATGGCTTCCGTGAGGAACCTCATTGTAGGACCGTGAATCGAATATTCCAACGGAATCGATCAAGACAAACGTCAGAAATATTCCGACGACCAACAATAAATAAAACCGAGCTTTTTTCTTCATGGGGCCACGAGGTCTGAAATTCAAGTTCCTGGTATCGTTTACTACTGCAAGACTCAAAAGTTGGGTACTTGAAAAATGGTTCTCCTAATAATACAGCACCATGAGTAGTATGGATTCTGCTCTCTTGCCCAAATTGGAGTATTTTCCGTCAATTGAGTGTCTTAGGTCTCGTCTTCGCCCTTCCAATGATGGACGTTTTAGGGTCGAATTAAGGTGGATTTTTAAAGTAAGTGATGTCATTTTCTAGATTAATTATTCTCGGTTCGATGTTGTTGGAGATCTGGGCCATCACGGCCTTGGCACTCCAGAGTACGGTTGTCGTGGCTCAAAACACTGTGGTATCCCAGAACGCTGGTGTGGCTCAAAACACGGGTGACCCCTCCTTTTTTGGCCGAGTCCGTGACGCTGAATTAAGAACCACATTGCCCGGCGCCACCGTGATGATCTCTCAGGCCGGAAAACCCATCAAAGGGGACATTACCGACTCAAATGGACAGTTTTCTTTTATTGACATCGATCCTGGAACATATGTAGTAACGACCTCTTTTCTCGGATATGAATCAAAAGTAGATACGCTTCAAATCCCTCGAAAAGAGCTTCTAGACATCCTTTTGCAGCCCACACGGACATTGTTAAAAGAAGTCTTGGTCGAGACCGCGCGACTAGATGCAAACCGATTTGTGGCCGGACTTGAAACAGTCCGGACCGAAGACTTGACTCGCGTTCCCATGCCAGACGTGTCCTATGATCTCGCGGGGTACCTGTTAACACTTCCTGGAGTGGTTTCAACAGGAGATCGAGGGGGACAGCTCTTTATTCGAGGTGGTACCCCAACTCAAAATCTGGTTTTGGTCGATGGAATGCGGATCTTCCAACCATTCCATATTGTCGGTTTTTATAGCGCGTTCCCGGCGGATATTATCTCGTATGCAGACGTGTATGCTGGTGGATTTAGCGCCCGATACGGTGGGCGAATCTCGTCCGTGATAGACATTAAAACCATAAATGGGAGCAAAGAAAAGTTGACCTATTCGGCCTCGATTGCACCCTTTTTAAGCGGATTTAATGTATCAATTCCCATTCGTCCAGGCGACACCTCTCTCCTTATATCGGCTCGGGAGTCTATAATAGACCGAATTAGTCCTAGTTTATTAGGCCAAGAACTTCCATTTCGTTTTGGAGATCGGTATGTCAAGCTACATTCTTATTTGAATCAAACAAGCAGTTTGACACTGACGGCCCTCAGCACGTCGGATGAAGGAAACCTCGAAACGTCCAATGATATCGACGATCGAACCTACCGGAAGTCGACATGGAAAAACAAAGCTTTTGGTGGAAAATACCAGTACATACCGCCCGAGTCTGCGGTTATGACCGAATTGTCCGTCTATTACTCCAGCCTAAAGAGCCGTTATCGCCCCACTCGTGATGAACTTCGAACCGCTGACGTATCCGATTTAAACTTAAATATTGGTTTTATCTACCTGTTAGGACCAAGCCAGCTTCATTTTGGTATTTTCGGAAACACTAATTTTTTCGACTATAAATTGGGCTCTTTAGGAACGGAGGGGGAATCGGGCGTGACGAGCGTCGGATCATTTTTTGAGAGTCAATTCAACATTGGAAAGAAAATTCGGGTCGAGCCAGGAGTGCGGCTTGAGATCTTTTCGAGAGGTTTAAAGAACACCATAGCTCCGCGCGGAAGGATTACTTTTTTGCCAAGTGGAACGGGCAGTCATAACCAGTTCAGCTTGGCTGGCGGTGTATATCACCAGCAAATCGTTGGCCTGAACAACGAACAAGACGTTTCTGACGTTTTTACTATTTGGTCCGCATCGCCGACCAATACCCCTGTTCCCAAGGCAGTTCACCTCATTGGAGGGTGGAAAGGTCGACCTCGGCCTTGGTTGGAATTGACCCTAGAAGGGTACCGGAAGAATCTTTCTAATATCTCGTTCCCAGTTTTTGGCAATGCTATTAATAAGGTAGCTGAGTTTTCTAAAGTAGATGGATTTGCCCACGGTGTTGATTCAAAAGTCGAAGTCACGACACAAAACTTTTTCTTTTCGCTGTCCGTCAGTAAGTCCAAAGTAGAATATCATCGAAGTGCACAGCGTGCTACCGGCGTGTTTCGACCCAACTTTGGCCAGGCAACCACGTTGGACGAAAATACCTTTAATCCACCTCACGACCGTCGCGAACAAGTCAACGCAATGGTCCAATACCGAATGGGGGCAAGCAAGTTTAGCTTGAGATGGCAATATGGGTCCGGCCTCCCGTTCACCCAAGTAAATGGATATTATGCCGATCTCAGTAATTCGGTCGACCCTAAAAACACAGATTACGTAACGGAGAATGGCACTACGTTTGTTTCAAGGTCGGAGCTCTATGGAGCACGGCTTCCTACGTATCATCGATTAGACATGACTGTTGAACGTTCCTTTTTGCTTCCTGGCGCAGAGTTAACAGCGATGGCAGGGGTAATAAATGTATATGATCGGAATAATATCTTTGAATACAACATATTTACCGGGAGTCGTATCGATCAGTTGCCGATTATCCCTTCGGTTGGGATTAGGTTGGATGTAAAATGAGTACTACAGACCGCCCATTCCTAACTATAATTTTTGCACTGTCCTTCATTTTGTTATGGTCAGGATGCGAAAATTCCATTGATCCGATTGCGGACGAAGGTGAAAATGCGTTCGCTGTATTCGGATATTTAGATATGCGCGTACCTACTCAAAAGGTTCGAGTTGAGTTGCTGAGGCCCACAATTCTCTCCGATCCAATTTCTTTGGAAGGGGTGCAGGTGTCAACAATCGACAGAAATAATGGTACGTTCCAAATTTGGCGTGATTCTTCCGTTGTGCTTGATGATGGCTCCGCAGGCGTTGTTTATGTAGCTCAGTTTCGCCCAGAATTAGGTCACACGTATTCCTTATTAATTAGTCGGAACGATAAGCTTGTCGCTGAAGCCATAGCTGAGCTACCGATCAAGCCGGCCGTAACTGTGGCTGCTGCAGTTGGAGATTCCGTGAATGTTACTCAACATTTGACCTTCTTAGAACTGACCGATCAACCTGTTGCCTTGTTTGTTCTTTATGAAGTCATACCACCCGACGATTCCGGGGTGGATTTGGTTCGTGTCGGATACGGCAATCCAAGGATGGCTACGGTCGGGGGTTGGGAATTTGACATCGACCTATCGACGGATCGATTCGCAATATTAAACGCTCTCGGATTGAATGTGGGTACGAAGGATGTCAAACTTAAGAAAGTATCCATGGAAATGACTCTTTTTAGTAAAGAGTGGAGTCAGCCGGAAAAAGGAGAAAATCTTGAACATGTACTCGGTTTTTTCGCCTCCGTGGGTGTTTTTGAACACAGTTGGACATTGAACTCGGAGACGGTGACAAAGATGGGATTTGTTGATGCGCAACAAGGAAATTGAAAAAGAGTGCTCGAAATGCCCTAAAATCGTTTTACTACATCGGATTTACGCCGTAAACTGTTCAGATATCTTGAATTTAGACTCTCAATCCATTTGTCATCATTTCTTCGCCTGGTAAAATCTGTCCTGATTTTGCCCTTGTTGCTGGTTTTTGTTGCATCAGCAAGTGCCCAAACAGCTACAGTTCGTGGATTTGTTACCGATTCCTCCGATGGGCAACCCATTCCTGGTGTCAACGTTGTTTTGAGCGACGTGAGTGGAGGTTTGTCGGGTGCGGCAACAGATACTGATGGTTTTTACGCGGTTTCCAGAATTGTCCCCGGCATCTACAAGTTGAAGGCGTCCTTTGTTGGATTTAAGGATCATGAAATTGATCTTACTTTAGCTGCTTCGGAAATCCAGACCATTAATTTCAAAATGGTGGTTGAGGAAACGGAATTGGGCGAGGTTTTGGTAGAGTCAACCCGAGAAACTGCAGGTGCTGCCAACATAACTGCGGGATTGCAGACCATCCGGCCGGCAGATATATCCTTGGTGCCCGCCCCGGACATTTCTGCTGACCTTGTAAACTACTTGACCTCACTTCCGGGAATTGTTTCTCAAGGAGACCGCGGGGGACAGTTGTTTATTCGGGGCGGCGAGCCCACGCAGAATATGGTATTGCTCGATGGAATTCAGATTTTTCAACCATTTCATATCGTTGGATTCTTTTCGGCGTTTCCAGCCGACATAATTAACTCGGCGGATGTATATGCCGGTGGTTTTGGTGCTCGTTTTGGAGGCAGGCTGTCCTCTGTGATGGATATCACTGCTCGTACGGGAAATAAGCAGCGCATGGTGGGTGCGGCAACCATTGCACCTTTTGTTTCAACCGTCCGACTAGAAGGCCCGCTATTACCTGGAAAAGTCTCGTTTTTGGCGTCGTATAGGCAGTCTGTAATCGAGCAAGGTGCTTCCAAACTTGTCGACCAAGAATTGCCGTTCGAATTTGGAGACATTTTTGCTAAAATCCACGCAAAATTGGGTTCGAGTGCCCAATTGTCTATTACCGGAATTCAGACGGACGACAACGGACGATTGGGACTGGACCCGCTAGTTGATTCGGAAGTTGAGACCGTTCCTGATGAGATTCAATGGGAGAACTTAGCCGTCGGGTCCCGTTTAATATTTTTGCCCGCTTCTCTACCTGTTTTTGCAGAGTTACTTATTAGTTACTCCTCGTTAAATAATAAATTCGGGCCTCCTGGCGATCCAACTCAGACAACCAATGCGACTTTATTCTCCTTTGCATCCAACTTGACCCATTATGTTGGAACGACGGATTTTAACTGGGGAATCTTCCTGAGTTCGTCCAAACTGGATTCAGATTTAGGCGGTATTTTTCAAAATGTGGATTTGAAAGTTGAATATATCACCGAAGTAGGAGCGTATCTAGAACCGGTTTTCAATCCAATGGAAGGGCTTAGTGTTCAGCCCGGAGTACGACTTCAGTCCTTTCCTAGCAAGAACGAATCGTTTATCGAACCTCGGTTAAGGGTAGTGTGGAATACAGGGATCCACCGGCTTTCGATGGCGGCTGGTACCTACCACCAAGAGCTTACTGGTTTGAATGATCGTCGCAACGCTGGAGATATATTTACGGCGTGGACGGCTGCTCCAAATGGAAAGGTCCCAGAAGCGAAGCACATCATCGCGGGTTACCGTGTTCAGCCCACCAATTGGATTACTTTTGCTGCAGAGGGATTTTACAAAGACCTTACCAACTTAGTGGTCCCTGAATGGACTGCGTTTCCTCGGTTTAATACTAATATCCAAGCTGCAGATGGAACGGCCTCAGGATTTGATATCCGGCTTGAATTGGGAAGTAGCGACAAGTTTCAAACGACCATTAGTTGGGGTCGAAGCGAGGTGAAATATGGATCCAAAGCGAGGGCCTTACAAATATTGACTGGCGAAGCAGAGGTTGAATATTCACCTCCGCACGATCGTAAGGATCAAATCAACATTATGACTTCGTTGAAATTAAAAGGCTTTAATTTTAACGTTCGCTGGCAGTTTGGAACGGGCTTGCCATTTAATGAATCGCTTGGATTTGATCGTTGGGTGTTGCTGGATAGCCTCGTTAACGTTACTGAAATCCCTGGTGAAGAACGGGTACTTTACGGACGTCCTTATACGGGTCGCCTACCAACCTACCATCGTCTGGATATTTCACTGGATCGGGAATTTAGAATCGGCCCTACCACGTTTTTGACAATCCAAACGGGTATTCTTAACGCATATGATCGACGGAATTTATTCTTCTTGGATCTGTTTACGTTGAGACGCGTCGACCAGCTTCCGTTTATTCCGACACTTGGTATTAAACTCGAGTACAAGTAATGCACGGGAATCAAGCAAAGCCAGTGCTCAGTAAAAAGCCAGTGCTCAGTAAAAAATTAGTGCTCGGTACTATGAATAGAAGTGTACTAGCCACATTTGTCCTGCTATTTGGGCTTGTGTTTTGGGCAGGCTGTGAGGAGGAGGTAAATCCTTTTGTTGAAGAAGATCGATTTTTCACGATGTTCGGTTACCTGGATACGGCCAGCAACGAGCAATTTCTTCGAGTCATTGAATTGCGTACCGAATTTGCAGCCGGCGGCGAACAAGGTATTGATGCTTTAGTAACCACGACCGAAGTTGAAACGGGTGTAATCACCGTTTGGAGGGACTCACTGGTTTCATTTTATGACGGTACGGTCGGCCATATTTTTGTGGGTAATTTGCGGCCAGTGCCGGGCTTGCATTACACAGTGGACGTTACGAGATCGGATGGGAAAAGGGCCAGCGCCACCACTCTTGTGCCTGCCCAACCAAATGTCATACTGTCCGAAGCTCAAGCTGCATTTGTAGGCGTTACGCAGAAGGTGGTGTGGCCAACCATTAATTTTATTCCGTTTAAGGTAGAAGTTTGGTATCGAACGATAGATACTGCATCTCCCGGTTTGCCATTTCGTGAAGCTGTAGTGTTATATGGTGACGACAACGGAAGGGTTGGCAAACAAACCGTTGACGGTTGGGAAATCTTGATTCGGTACGCCGAGGACAAGAAGGAAGTAACCAATCAATTAGGCTTCGGAGAAGGAGATCAGCCCATTCTACTTTCGTTGGGTATGCGAATTACCATGAGTGACGAGAAGTGGAGACCTCCAGATGGATTGTTTAATACAGAAATACTGGTTCAGCCTGGCACTTTTTCCAATGTTGAAGGTGGTTTCGGCTATTTTGGATCGCTTAATCAGTTTTCGTTGGAATGGACCTTGAGCCCAGAGACCACGACCATCGCAGGTTACACAAATCCTGGCAAGCGTTAGATTGTTCTTTAAACCTGTGTTAATTGCAATCTGGACGGTCTCGGTCGTTTAGAAAAGTGGACGGCCATCAGTACTTTGACACACCGAATCTATTGGCTTCGACTCTATAAAGGAGCCCGATCTTTATTCTATTGAAACCGCATTGAGGATTTAGCAACATGTCGAAACCCGATATCTGGAAAAACGGAAAGTTTGTTCGTCACGAAGACGCTACCGTTCACGTCTTGTCGCATGCTCTTCATTACGGTACATCCGTTTTTGAAGGGGTTAGATGTTATAAAACGGAAAAAGGCTCAGCTATTTTTCGTCATACGGAGCACATGCAGCGCCTTATCGATTCGGGGCGAATTTATCGAATGGACTTAGGGTATACCTGCGATCAGCTTGAACAGGCCGTGATAGATACCATCGTACGGTCAGGATTAGAAGGATGTTATATCCGTCCGTTGGCCTTTCGAGGAGTGGGAAAAATGGGAGTAAATCCGATTAATAACCCAGTCGAAACGATTATTGCCGTTTGGGAATGGGGGGCTTATTTGGGACCGGAAGCCTTGGAATTGGGCGTTGATGTACATGTTGCCTCGTGGAATCGCATGGCTCCAAACACCTTTCCTTCCATGGCCAAAGCAGGGGGTAATTACCTTAATGCCGGCTTGGTCAAGATGGATGCTGTCTTGAGTGGTTTTGCCGAAGGGATTATGCTAAGCACAAATGGGCACGTTGCAGAAGGTTCGGGTGAAAACCTTTTTCTGGTCAAAAACAATACGATGTATACGGCTCCAGTTTCTCAGTCAATTCTTCCGGGGATCACGAGAGATAGCATCGTTACAATGGCTCGAGATATGGGTATTTCGATTCAGGAAGGCCTTATCCCTCGAGAAGCGCTTTATGTTGCAGATGAGGTATTTTTCACCGGGACTGCGGCCGAAGTAACACCGATTCGGACCATTGACCATCACGTGATTGGTGCTGGAAGGCGAGGCCCAATCACAGAAAAATTGCAGACCGCATTTTTCGATATCGTGCATAGAGGCAACGATCCTTACGGTTGGTTGACGCCTGTACCCGTTGGAATTTCAGCGTAGCTTAATTAGAACTCGTAGATAAAGATGGCCCGATCCCCGGCAAAATCGCCGGAGAGGAATGCGTCTTTACGCCCGTTACCATCGTAGTCGAACCAGGCTACGTCTCCATTTAATACAGAAGCGGCAATTCCGATTGGAAGGAAGAAGGTGTCAATATTTTCCTCGACCACGATCTTCTCAGAACCTAGTTGACTAAGGGATTCAATCCCCCAAGTTAAAATATCCGCGTCCGTGTCTCTATCGACGGACTCTAGCGAAACGCCACCTGCAAAAAGTCCAGGAAAACGCGCACTTGATTTGGAAAACGTTCCGGTGCCGTCGTTTAAATAGAGACTGGTCTCCCCTCGCATTATCATGGGCCCGATATGACCGCCGTTAATTAGCAAATCCTCGTCACCATCAAAATCGACATCCCCAAACGCTGTTCCGCCAAAGTATAAGTTCGGGAGATCCGTGGTCAATTCAGTAAAATGAGCCAAACCATCATTTGCAAATAACTGTAGATGCGCAACGCCTTGATCGTCCATGCCAGACACGATAAAGTCGTTATCACCATCGCTGTCAATGTCCGAGACAGAAATTGAAGTAACCTGGAGGCCCGTAAACGTAGTAGGTGCTGATACAAAGCGCTGAACGCTATTGGCTAACCATACGCCCAAAACGAGCCCGGTCGACGTCCTGCCACCCATTACGATGTCTGGAAGGCCATCACCGTCAAAATCGCCAGCCGCCACCTTGCTGTTATAAACTGCTGGAAGACCATTGGAAGAGACAATTCTGAATGAGTCCCTTCCTTGATTAATATAAATCGAGGTAGAGGGGACGAGTATTTCGACATTATCTGGCGTATATCCGGTCAAACTCTGACCCGTCACGATTATATCCGGTCGCCCATCTTGGTTCATATCATGCCACGTGACTGATCCTTGTATTACGCTTGTTTTGTTAAACGTCACTTCTTGAAAATCGGCGTAGATCGTAGGCAGAGCTGGTGGCCCACCGTTCGTTTCTACTCTACGTCGTATTAATTTATATAAAACAGCCTGAAGCGTGCCGTCAGCTTGGCGGCCGGTGACAAACACGTCTCCATCCCCGTCGCCGTCGTAGTCAGCTCCGGCGATGGCACCATCGCGCAAGGGAGGAATACCCGTTACCAAAACGAATTGTCTTTGTGCCTGCGCTGATGTAGCGAAAAAACCTACCACCACAATCAGAACAAAGACTTTCCTTACTTGAAAAAAACGAGGCATAATATCACTTGTTCTAAAAAATTATCTTTGACGGAAGAAGTACGTTGAAAGCAACAACTATCTAACCAGTGTTACAGAACCGGTTTTTGTTGAAGAACCGGCCCTCAACTCAAAAAAATACACGCCTGAGCTTACTTTTTGCCCGTGGGAATCCGTTCCTCGCCATTCCAGACGATGGGTACCAGCCGAGAGGATACCCTCAGACAATCGGCTAACTTCCTGTCCCAAAATAGAATAGACTCGAAGAGTCACGGAAACAGGTTCAGGTAAGTCAAATTCAATGTTTGAAGAAGATGAAAACGGATTAGGATAGACACTTTTTAGAGCAAAAACCGACGGTAATTGAGTATCTACTACCGTATCCGTAACGAAGGAATTTGAAATTGAAAATGACCCTTCTGAAGCAAAAGTGGACGCAATTAGAGCGTTGTTTACGCTCTGAACGCTCCAGTAATAAGTGCCTTCCGAAAGATTTTCAAGGGAAAATTGGGGAAAAACGGATGCATTACCTGGTTGAGGAGACCTAAGTTTTCCGGTTCGTCCGTCTGCCATCGCAGAAACTACGTTCGATAACCCTGGCTCAGTCCCCACCCGGACGTTATACGAGACCATGGAATTAGAAGGATCGGTTTCGGCAGCGTGGGACCACCGCAATGCGACTGCTCCCTCACCAACCGTAGATTCCAACAATCTAGGGGTGGAGGGAATGGTTGGGCGTATTTGCCGTTGATTGAGGTAAATGTTTGTTGTGGATTGTCCGTATGGCGTATAGCCGCTCGATAACAAGTCTAAATCGCCATCGGCATCAAAATCTCCCCATTCCACATCAGAGAATACAGATCCAATCAAGTTTGACGAATTAAAAAATGTGTTACCGCCATCATTTCTGTAAATCCGGGCATTGCGCCGTCCTAAAACGGTGACCGCTCCTAAAAAGAATAGGTCCAAATCACCATCGTTGTCGTAATCCCCCGATGTGATATCTCCTGCCACAACGCCTTCAAAAGAATGGGCTACTGAACTGAGCGCGCCAGCGTTGTTATTCCACAATCGAACTTGGCCATCCATCAATGAAGCCGAAATTTCTCCTCC